>NZ_JAMPJZ010000010.1:0-109272 GCF_039961835.1 Trichocoleus sp. ST-U1 | reverse complement strand
AAGAAATTAGAATTTGTTGTTGAAGGATATGCTAAAGAATATTTATTTATTCAAGGTGAATGGCAAGACCATATCTTGACCAGCTTAACGAATAAAAATTGGCAGAGGAAATGAATTTTTGTCTGCCACTATTCTTATTGTCGGCTATTCTTATTCTCGGTAGGGGTACGGCACTGCCGTACCCCGGCATCTAGAAGCAAAGACTTGCAAGTATTTCAACTTGCGTCAAGACGATGTAGCCTGTTCTGATTCCAGGGGTTGACCGACTGCTACGCGAGGGAGGCGATGCTTGAAGCCGCAGAGAATTTCCCAGGAAATCGTGCCTAAAGTCGCCGCCCAGTCATCCGCAGAAATTTCGGCGTTTCCTTCTTGCCCCAGCAGAGTGACGACTTCGCCAGTTTGTAAATCGGGGATGGCGCTGACATCCAGCATTAGCTGATCCATTGTAATCGCGCCGATTTGCGGTACCGGCTGACCTCGAAGCAAAACTTGCATTTTGTTGGAGAGATTGCGGGGAACCCCGTCGGCGTAGCCAATGGCGATCGCGGCGAGGCGCATATCCCGGCTAGCGACAAACTGATGCCCGTAGCTGACTCCCGTACCTGCTGAAATATTTTTTACTTGCGTTACCCGTGCTTTTACTTTCATGACGGGTTTGAGGTCGATGACAGACTTTAGATGGGGCGCGGGGTAAAGACCGTAGGTTGCTAAACCCACTCGCACCATGTCGTAGTGTAGGCTTGGGTCGCTTAAAGCGGCAGCTGAGTTGGCGAGGTGCAGACGGGGAGGCGTCATTCCTGTAGTTTTGATAAGAGCGATCGCTTCCTCAAATCTGTCTTGTTGCTGTCTCATTCCCGTGGGATCTGGACTGTCAGCCGTTGCTAGATGAGAATAAATACTGGCAATTTTGAGATGGGGCAATCGCTGCACCAAGGAGACAAACTCCGCTGCTTGCTGCCAGGGAGTGCCTAGGCGAGACATCCCGGTATCTAATTTTACATGAACCGCTAAAGAACGATTTAAAGTGCCTAATGTCTCGGAAAAGACTAAAGCTTGCTGAGGCGTACAGAGCGTCGGCTGCAAATTCCAGTGAGCGATCGCTTGCACTTGCTCGGTCGTATTACTGGCACCTAAAATCAAAATCGGTGCCTGAATCCCCGCTTCCCGCAGTTGAATTCCCTCTGGAATCGTGGCAACACCTAGCCAACTTGCACCGGATTGGCAAGCAATCTCGGCAACGGTAATCGCACCATGACCATAAGCATCCGCCTTCACCACCGCCATTAGTGCCGTTTTTGGGGAGAGAAAACGCCTCAGCTGCCGCACATTATGAGCTAAAGCGGCTAAATCAATTTCTACCCAAGCCCGTTCCTTGAGCGCTGTAAAATTTTCTCGCTGTATTTGGGAAAGATTAGGGTACCCAGAGGAAGGCATCCCGACAGGAGTCGGCTCCCAGCTTAGCATTAGACTCACTCCTCACTCACTCACACCTGTTAGTTTAGGACTTACGCCTTCAAGCCATTACTACACTATTGGTATATCTAGCTTTAGCGTTCATCGATTCCGTCTAGAGAAAACTCTAGGGGAAGTCCTACAGTTAACAACTTAGAGTGAGCGATCGCGTCCGGATCGTCAAGTAGTTTCTCGTTGTTATTGATTAGAGACTGTAGCTGTCGTTCTGAACGTAGCTAGGATGTTGGCATTCACCCCTAACCTTCCTCCTGTTGGGTTTCGGGGTTTTCGCCATCCAGGGTGCTTCTCGAACACAGCTTGTTGACGCAGTATTTAGCGATCCCGCTTTTCGTCAAACGTCTGGAGGTAGATTTTGGCAGAAATCGTATCGAATGCCGAGTTTACGAGGAACAATAAAGGAGATAATTTGACTTCCCCTCTCAACACTTAGCTCGGACGGGTCAACCCGCCTTTACAGGACGGACTCAGCACTAAAGCATGAGACTGCGAACGAAGACACTAATGGTCATTGGCGCGACACTCGTCGGTCTGGTAGGGGTGCTATATGCTACCTCTTCCATCGTTTTGTTGCGGAGCCTCAAGCACGCTGAGGATCAAAATACCCGTCAGATGGTTAAGGCAGTTCTGAATGTTTTTGCCCAAACTGGCGATGACTTTAGTTCTAGATTTCGCGATTGGTCATCGTGGGATGACACCTATAACTTTATTAACAAACCAAACCAAGCTTATCGGGAGTCGAATCTAAATCCAGAATCGCTCTACAACTTGCAGATCAACTTGGTGCTGTTTATCAATAACAGGGGTGAAATTGTCTTTGGGACTGGGTTCGATCTAAAAAATCAGAAAAAAACACCGATTCCACCGGCCCTCAAACAACACCTGGCTCTCAACGACCGGCTTTTAGAGCGTCCCCATTCTAATCGCATCCTGTCAGGAATCATTCTGCTTCCGGAAGGGCCAATGCTGATTAGTTCGCAGCCGATTTTGCCTTCAAATGGCAAAGGTTCTATCCGAGGAACTTTGATCTTCGGGCGCTATATAGACAATCGGACGATCGAGAAGTTGGCAAGAATCAACCGTTTGCCCGTGATGATGTACGGGATGAACGATCCTCAAATGCCTGCGGACTTTCAAGCCGTGCGTTCTGCTTTGTCAGAACAACGCCCAATTCTGGTGCGATCGCGCAATGAAGACACGATTTCTGGATACGCCCGGATTAAAGACATTTATGGCAAACCGGCTTTGCTGTTGCGGGTGGATGTCCCCAGAGAAATCTACAGGCAAGGAAAGATTCGCCTAGGCTATCTCATCTTGTGTCTGCTAGTAGTAGGACTGGTATTTGGTGGAGTAACGCTGCTGTTGATAGAGCGATTGGTGCTGTCTCGGTTGGCAGCTTTGAGTGGGGAAGTTCGGAAAATTGGCGCGAGTAGCGATCTTTCGCTGCGGGTATCGACGCCCGGAAAGGATGAATTGTCCAGCTTGGCACTGACGATTAATGGGATGCTAGAAGCGTTGGAAAAATCTGGACGCGATCGCATTGAAAGCGAAGAACGTCACCGCGCCGTGGTTGAGCAAGCGTCGGAAGGGATTGTCTTAATTGATGCTCGCTCTTCTCAAATTCTGGAAGCCAATACTGCCTTTAATCGCTTGCTCGGTTACAGCCATGAAGAAATTCTACAGCTGACCCTTTACGATCTCATTCCCCACACCCAAGACAGCGCTGACTTAAATATCAACCAAATCCTAGCTGATAAACAGCACTACCTAGGCGAACGACGCTACCGGCGTAAAGATGGAACGCTGGTGGATGTGGAAGTGAGTGCCAACTCGATTTCCTATGGTGGCAGAGAGGTCGTGTGTGGCGTGGTTCGAGATATTAGCGATCGCAAACAAGCCCAAGAAGAAATCCGTTTGTTGCAGACGACGACGCAAGCGATCGCGGATGCCTCAGATTTTCACTCAGCTTTGCAAGTCACGCTGGGCAAGGTTTGCGAGACAATCGGCTGGAGTTTTGGGGAAGCTTGGATTCCCCACCCAACGGGTGACTTTCTTGAATGCAGTCGGGGTTGGTATGGCGGTAAGGAGAAAGTATCCCCCGCCTTGAAGAAATTCAGACACTTCAGCCAGAAGCTCACTTTTGCATCCTGGAACGGATTGCCGGGACGAGTTTGGTCATCGCAGCAGCCAGAGTGGATTGATGATGTTTCAATTCAGCCACCAGCCGTTTTTGATCGTGTCGCAATTGCACGAGAAAGCGGATTGAAAGCAAGTTTCGCCATTCCGATTATTGCGGCAACGTTTTGGGAATCGTCCCCCCTGCCGATTCAGGACGGGCAAAGCGCTGGGGTGCCCCTACAGCAGCCACAAGTGCTAGCTGTTCTGGTTTTCTTCAGCTTCGATAGCCAGGAAGAAGACCGGCAGATGGTGGAGCTAGTATCGGGCGTTGCCGCTCAGCTGGGTTCCGTCATTCAGCGCAAGCAGACGGAAGCCGCACTCCAAGAAAGCGAGACTCGGCTTTGCAGACAGCAGCGGGCGCTGATGGAACTGGCTACGTGTCAGGCTTTATACACGGGCGATTTGAGCGCGGCTTGGCAGGAGATTACCGAGACAGCCACAAACACGCTGGGCGTCGCACGAGCGAGTATCTGGCTTTATCAACAAGAAATCGTTGAGACTCAGGAACCGGCTTCTACCACATCCCAACCCAATCCAAAATTGCTCTGTGTTGACTTGTACGAAGTCACTCAGGAGCGGCATAGCTGGGGCATGGAGCTGTACCGAGTAGACTATCCGGGCTATTTCCAAGCACTAGAAGAGGAACGCGCGATCGCGGCTTCTGATGCCCATACCGATCCTCGGACGAAGGAGTTTTCCGCGGCTTATTTAGCTCCTTTAGGCATTGCTTCGATGTTGGATGTCCCGATTCGGGTAGGTGGACGGACGATGGGGGTGCTTTGTCTGGAACACATGAGTACGCAAAGGCAGTGGGCGTTGGAGGATCAGAACTTTGCGACTTATTTAGCGTATATGGCTGCTTTGGCAATGGAAGCGAGCGATCGCAAACAAGCAGAAACCGCCCTCGCTAACAGTGAAGCGAAATTTCGCTCGCTGATTCTCAACAGTTCGGATCTGATCGCCATTTATGACGCAGATGGCATTACCCGCTATCAAAGTCCTTCGATTGTGAGTATTTTGGGCTACCAACCAGAGGAATTGACCGGGGTACACACCTTGGGCATGATTCACCCAGAGGATCGTCGCCGCGTTTTAGAAGTTTTCCATGAGGGGCTTAACAACCCTCAGAGTGTTTTTTCCATCGAATATCGTTTTCCCCGAAAAGACGGCTCCTGGTGTTTTCTAGAATCAACTGGGAGCAATTTGCTAGCCGATCCCTTCGTGGCAGGCATCGTGGTTAATTCCCGCGACATTACCGAGCGCAAGCAAGTGGAAGGCGCACTTCGGCAAGCCGAAGAACGATATCGCAGCATCTTTGAAAACGCAGTTGAAGGCATTTTTCAAACGACACCGGATGGACGCTTCATCAGTGCGAATCCTGCCCTCGCACGCCTTTATGGCTACTCGTCCCCGGAGGAATTAATCGCCAATGTGACGAGCGTTGAGCGGCAACTTTATGTTGACCCAAACCGACGAACGGAATTTATTGCTGCCATGCAAAAGTATGATTCTGTATCTCGGTTTGAGTCTCAAATTTACCGCCAGGACGGCAGCACTATCTGGATTTTGGAAACCGCCCGCACGGTAAAGAATTCTCAAGGGAGAATCCTTTACTACGAAGGCACTGTCCAAGATATTACCAATCGCAAGGTCGCAGAAGAAGCACTGCGCTATCAACAGGAACAATCGGAACTGCTGCTGCTCAACATCTTACCTGCCCCGATTGCCGAGCGATTAAAACTTCAGGAAAGCACAATTGCCGATAGCTTTGCCGAAGTTACCGTTTTGTTTGCTGATATTGTTGGCTTTACCCAACTTTCTGCCGATACATCACCCACCGAACTTGTCGAATTACTCAACAAGATATTTTCTGCGTTCGATCGATTGTCCGAACTGCATGGTTTGGAGAAAATAAAGACAATTGGGGATGCCTATATGGTTGTCGGCGGTTTGCCAATGCCCCGCAACGATCATGCCCAGGCGATAGCTGACATGGCGCTGGATATGCAAGATGCGATCGCGCTATTTAACCTCAAAAATGCGAAAAATTTTCAGATTCGAGTCGGCATTAGTACGGGACCCGTCGTTGCTGGCGTCATTGGTATCAAAAAGTTTATCTATGATTTGTGGGGCGATACGGTAAATACAGCTTCTCGGATGGAATCTCACGGTCTGGCGGGTCGAATTCAAGTCACTGCCACTACCTATGAGTTATTACGAGACGAATATGTTTTTGAGGAACGGGGTCTTATCCATGTCAAAGGCAAAGGTGAGATGACAACTTATCTTCTAATTGCCAGAAAAACTTGACTTACTTTGCTTTCAATATTGCAGTTTTCGGTTGGGTGCGGTACACCTGTAGGGGTATGGCAATCAAAAGCCCCTACCGAATGTTAGCGAAATGTTAGCGAGTAGGTTGGGTTAAACGACAGTGAAACCCAACCATTGTTTATGTGTTTTGGGTTGAGGAAAAAAACAACCAACGCAAGTTTTAGATTTTCAGCTATCAAAGCCCATTCCTGAATTCCTTTAGTTACTTCCTTAAGAAAATTCACCTTTTTCCAGACAGGCATCTGGCGAAAAGTCAGCATTAAAAATCTGTCAATTTCTAAACTGGTATTGCGCGATTGCGGTTGTTAGGTTGACAAATTAAAAGTTGTCATTTTGGGGGATGCTGCTGCAACACTTGTTTCAAATATTGCCCGGTATAAGACCTCGGATTGTCCGCCACTTTTTCTGGAGTTCCCATCGCAATTAACTCTCCACCTTTATTTCCCCCTTCCGGTCCCAAATCGATAACCCAATCGGCGCAACGAATGACATCTAAATTGTGTTCGATGACTAAAATTGAATTGCCTTTATCTACCAATCTCTGTAACACATCTAGCAACTTGTGGACATCATAAAAAGATAAACCCGTTGTCGGTTCATCGATTAAATAAAGCGTCTTCCCAGTAGCACGACGAGAGAGTTCCGAGGCTAACTTCACTCGTTGCGCTTCACCACCAGAGAGAGTGGGTGCAGTTTGTCCTAAACGGATATAACCGAGTCCCACATCTACCAAAGTTTGCAACCGTGTTGATGCTTTAGGGATATTTATAAAAAATTCCAAAGCTTCTTCTACGGTCATGTTGAGAACATCAGAAATCGACTTGTTTTTGTACTTTACCTGTAAAGTTTCTCGGTTGTAGCGATCGCCTTTACAAACTTCGCACTGTACGTAGACATCTGGCAGGAAATTCATCTCAATCACATTCACGCCTTGTCCGCCACAAGCTTCGCAGCGTCCACCTTTAACATTGAAAGAAAATTGCCCCGGTTTGTACCCTCTTGCTTTTGCTTCTATCGTTTGTGAAAATACATCTCGAATCGCATCAAATATACCTGTATAGGTAGCTGGATTAGAACGAGGGGTGCGTCCAATTGGAGATTGATCGATGACAATTGCTTTATCAATTGCGTTCAATCCCTTGATGGCTTCCAAATGTTTCGGGAAGGGAACTTTGCGGGTGAGGTGGTGTTGTAAGGCTGGGTAAAGTAATTCGTTAATTAGAGTAGATTTGCCGGAACCAGAAACGCCGGTGATGCAGACAAGTTTACCCAGTGGAATTTCGACATCTATATTTTGTAAGTTGTTGCGGTAGGCATTTTTGAGAATTAGCGATCGCCCATTTCCCTCTCTCCTCTGTGCAGGGGTTTCAATTACCTGCCGTCCCGACAAATAAGCACCTGTTAGAGAATCTTCTGCTGCTAACAAGGTCTCCAAGTCACCTTGAGAAACAATTCTTCCGCCATGAACGCCCGCACTAGGACCAATATCAACAATGTGGTCAGCCGCACGAATCGTTTCTTCATCATGCTCGACCACAATTAATGTATTGCCCAAGTCGCGGAGTTTAATTAAAGTTTGCAGCAAGCGCCCATTATCCCGCTGATGCAGCCCGATACTCGGTTCATCTAACACGTAAAGGACGCCGGTTAAACCCGAACCAATTTGGGTGGCGAGGCGAATTCGTTGCGCTTCCCCGCCCGAAAGTGTCATTGCCGGACGGTCAAGCGTCAGATAATCTAAGCCAACATCGAGGAGAAATTGCAGCCTAGCTTTAATTTCTCTAAGTACCAAATCGCCTATTTGAAACTGGCGATCGCTCAATTTTAAATTATTAATTCGTTCTCGGCTTTCCCCAATATCAACGCTTGTCAAATCGAGCATCCGATACTGTCCCAATCGCACAGCCAAGGCTTCCGGTTTCAATCGCTTCCCGGCGCACACTTCACACGGCTGCTCGACGAGATATTGCTCCATTTTTTGTTTAATGAGTTCGGAACTGGTTTCATCGTATTGCTTCTGGAGGATAGCAATAACGCCTGCGTAGCGTCTAAAATCATTTCGACTTTCGTTCCAGATTGATTTGTCAGCACCATGCATAATGATGTGCTGCTGTTCTGCTGTTAGCTGATTCCAAGGTGTCTGAATTTCAAAGCCATACGCTTGTCCGACATTGTATAGAAGGGAGAGATAGTAAGAATTATCCTTTTCTGACCAAGGCGCGATCGCAGCATACACCGGCGACTCCGGAAAAGGCACCAATAACTCTGGTGAAAATGTCCGCAAACTTCCCAATCCGTGACACTGAGGGCAAGCACCATAAGGGGAGTTAAAGGAGAACAAGCGCGGAGAAAGTTCATCCATCACCGCCCCATGTTCCGGGCAAGCAAAGTTTTCTGAAAAGACTAATTCATTGGAGCTTTCTTGATAGGAATTATCAGCCTTTTGAGAAGTTTCTTGCCCAGTTTCGGTTTTTGTAGTATCTTTTGTCTCAGAATTATTTAGTGAGTCAGATTCTTTCGACTTTGATGTATCATTCAATACCTCAATGACCGCAATTCCACTGGCATGACGCAGACAAGTGCTGAGAGAATCGGTTAGACGCTCCTGAATACCGGGTTTCTTAATCAGTCGGTCAACGACAATTTCAATCGTGTGTGTATAATTTTTATCTAGTTCAATAGAATCGGACAGTTGAAACACCTCTCCATCAACTCTGACGCGAGCAAACCCTTCAGAAACCAAGCTGGAGAGCAATTTTTGATGGGTGCCCTTTTTGCCGCGCACCACAGGCGCTAAGATTTGGAAACGGGTGCCATCGGGCAGTTCCAGGATGCGATCGCACATTTCATCAATCGTCTGAGGTGCAATCGAGCGATCGCATAGGGGACAGTGGGGTTCACCCGCGCGTCCAAACAGCAACCGCAGATAGTCGTAAATCTCCGTTACCGTGCCAACCGTTGAGCGGGGGTTGTGAGATGTCGATTTTTGGTCAATCGAAATTGCAGGGCTAAGTCCCTCAATCGCATCCACATCTGGCTTATCCAACTGCCCTAAGAATTGCCGCGCGTAGGCACTCAGGGACTCCACGTAGCGCCGCTGTCCTTCTGCAAAGATGGTATCAAAGGCGAGAGAAGACTTGCCGGAACCAGAGACGCCAGTAAAGACAATTAAGCGATCGCGCGGTAGTTCCAGATCGATATTCTTCAGGTTGTGCTGCCTAGCGCCGCGAATGCGAATCGCGTTCTGGCTGTTTTGATTTACACCCGTGGAATGGTGCCCATTTGAGGACTCAGTTGGTAAAGCATCCGAAAGATTGACACGGTCAGACATGAGGGCAGAGCGAAACAGTGCTTAACGATCTTAGCGCTGGCAAGAGGCTGCGCTGGATGAGTTAGCCAATTAATCAATTTATCGCTAACCGGGCGGGTAACTCAGCGATCAACTAAGCGCTAATACATCTTCATACAAGGTTGCGATCGCGCACCTAAAATCAACACTAGCCAAGTGAACTGCTTCCCCTCCGCCGTAGGGATCGAGAACCCATCGCCCCTCAGATCGCCTTCTAAACAGTCTTTTGGGGAAATGTAGATATCGCTTTTGCGGACAGTCATTAAATTTTGGAGACAGCGATCGCTCTCACTTGTGGCTCCCTATCAAACAAAATTCGTGGGCGAAGTAAAATTTTTAAAATCAGCAACAAAGAACCAAACTCTCCAGGAGCCTCCCGGCGTTTCCATTGACCTGGGCGGCAAAATAGCATTTCTACTAGACGCCGATATTGTTTGAGGTTTAATTTCTCAAAAGCCACTTGCACCGTTGGATACTCACCTCTAAATCCTGTGTGGATAATTTTGCCTTGCAATTCTAATTTTTCTTCCATAATTTCTAATGTCACTGGCAACATTTCACTGGTATCATTCGCTAGCCCTTCGTGGGTTAAGGCAATTTGGGCACCTGCTTCCGAAATTATTGTAGTAATGCCCCAAAACTTCTGCCCAGCAACATTCAGGCGGATTACCCTTCGTAAATCAAACCATTCATAAATATCTGGTTTAGGGACATCTAATAAAATTAACAACGCAATGCCAATCATTAACAAGTTATAACCGCTCCAAATCCAACCCAACCCGATACCTTTATACACTTCAGTTGCTCCGTAAGCTTCTAGCCTTTGCCAATTACCCGTTATTATGCACATTCCTAAATTTCGCCACAAACTGACAGCACTTGCTATAAACAAAATAATCAAAGGCCATGCTAAATTCCAGTTAAAAGAAAAACGATCGCGTGATATTCCCTTAGGCGTTACCTTAAACTCTTTAGAAAAAGGCTTCAGCATTGCTTGAAGTACAGTTAGTGATAAAGGAATGCAAAGCACCAACGTGTAAATATCCGTGAGCAAAGCTGATCGAGAACGATAATTTAACCAGGAAAAAACTGAAATTTGCACGACATAGTAAGGTAAAAAGTAATATAATAATTCACCAGTCATTGCCCGAATAGGAATAACACCGAAAAACGAATAAGCCAAGGGTATAAACAGGAAATAAACCCGCGACAAACTGGTAAACCAATGTAATAATCCTTCTAAATGAGCCAGCCTTTGCAGAGGACTAAGTCCTGAAATCGTTAACGGATTTTCCTCAATAAAGAACGCTTGTAAAGTGCCTTGTGCCCACCGTAGTCGCTGAGTAGCATGAGCGGCAATATTTTCTGCGGCTAATCCAGCACTTAACTTTTCATCTAGGTAAATTAATTGGTAGCCTTGGGCAGATAAACAAATGCCGGTGAAGTAATCTTCGCTTAAGGAGTTGGTGGCAAAGCCACCCGCTGCTTCTAAAGCACTACGCCTAACAATGAAAGAAGTTCCAGAGCAAATAACACTACCAGCTGCATCCCGAATCGGTTGAATTTGTCGGTAAAACACTTCTTCTTCTGGCGTTAGGACGTGTTCTAATCCTAAATTGTAGGCAATTGGATCGGAGTTATAAAAGCTTTGGGGTGTCTGTACCAGGGCAACTGTTTCATCTTGAAAAAAACCTACAGTGCGAGTAAGAAAGTTTTTAGTCGGAATAAAGTCTGCATCAAATACAACAATTAATTCTCCACTTGTTTGAGGGAATGCATGATTTAAATTACCGGCTTTTGCATGTCTATTATCAAGTCTGGTTTTATATTCGCAGCCCAACTCCTCAGCCAATTTATGCATTTCTGGGCGTTTTGTATCATCTAGCAAATAAACTGTTTTATTGGGATAATCTAAAGCTTGGCAACCAATAATTGTGCGTTTAACAATAAATACAGCTTCATTGTAAGTAGGAATAAAAATATCAACAGTTGGCAGAAAGCTGCCATCAATCACACTTCTAGCCATTTGGTCAGCTTCACAATGTCGCTCTTTGACGTTCAGCATCAAAAAAAGCTGAATCGTACTACTACTCAACATCAACATTTCCATGAAAAATAACCCCAAACTGAAAACCCCATTCAGGGGGTCAGCAACATTCAAAGTTGAGAGCGATCTCCATACAATATATCGACCCGTTAACCCCAGCAAAATCCCCACTACAAAAAACCGAGACCAAGCATCGGTTTTTGGAGAGATTTTCCTTATTATCAAAACAATTACTAGCAAAGCAACCGTAGGAACTAGTAGGTATTCACTTTTCATGGGCGCTTGCAGCCACAGGGGTGGATTCTCTTGTAAAGTATTGAGTTCGGCAAACAGCTGACTAATTTTCCCTTCACCCGCAAACCACGCAGTAGCGATCGCAGCTGCGAAGACAACAATTCCTACCATGAGCAGCGTTGCCATCCGAAGGCGGAAAATTCGTTTTAGGACTTGACGCTTTGAGATTTTATTTTTAATGTATGAAGTCGTCATCGCTGTAATTTCCTAATTCAAAGTTGTTTGATAATCAGTTAATTTTAGGTTTCATTGAAATTAATAGTAATATACTAATTTTCAATTAAACACAAATTAAAAAAATATTAGATAATACGTAATATCGTTTTTTATAGTAATTATAACTTTTATCTATACTCTAAAGTTTTACTTAATTAATAGGGGTTAATAAGACTGTTTAAACACCAAATAATCTTAGTAATCATTGAAGCTAAAAGGTAATACAATAGAAGCCAATTTTAATCAGCCAAATGTTCAGCCTGCACCATTAACTGGCTCATCTGCTACATCGGTAGCACAGACGCCTACAAAATCTGGGACTTTTCAGGGATCAGAACATCATACCCAAGGAACTGTGCGCTTGGTGACAGAAAATGGAAAACGCTATCTGGAGTTAGATCGAGCTTTCAAAACTGACAATGGCCTGGATTTATTCGTCATTCTGTATCGTTCTGAAAAACCTCCAACAAATGGCATTAAAGAGAAAGATTATGTAAGTATCGGTCGCTTGCAAAAAATAAGTGGTGCTCAACGCTATGCTATTCCTGCTAGTGTCAATCCAGCAGAGTTTGGATCGGTGGTGATTTGGTGTCGCTTATTCAACCCTACCTTTGGCTTTGCCCCTTTCAGTAGCTAAAAAATCAACGCATACTGAGGTTGTTATGGAAATTGCAGATTTGGCGGCTTTAATTCATCCTGCGATCGCAATTGCAGTCGTCTTCCCTCTGATTGGCATTGTCGTCAACCGCGCTTGGCAGACTCGCCAACGCCGCTTACAAAATTTAGAAGGCAAAAGTAAAATTCCGCCAGTGGCTGGGCAAGAACACGTCCAATTAGGCAAATGGCTTTCTGGTGCCATTGTCGGAGTTACCCTTATCGGGCTTGCTTACCCAATTTTTGAGCATATTTTGAGCAAGCAAATCTGGAGCCAGAAACCTTTTCAAGTTGTCTTTATCGTCCTAATGTTTGCGGCTACCATTGCCTCTTTAATGTTGCTCTACAAAGCCAAACAGCGGCTCTGGCGCGGCGTTTTTGCAACCTTAACCGGCGCAGGTTTAATTATTCTCGGCTTCCAAGAAGGCGTCTATCGTCGGGACAACGAGTGGTTGGTGTCTCACTACTACATCGGCATCGCAGCGGCAATGCTGATGATTTTTTCGTTAGCAATTATTGAAGATATCTACAAAGATCGGTTAAATCGCTGGCGCACCATTCACATCATTTTGAGCTGCATTGCACTCTTAATGTTTGTAGGACAAAGCATGACTGGTACGCGAGATTTACTAGAGATTCCTTTAAGGTGGCAGAAACCTTATGTGGATTGGCTTTACATCCAGCAGTGCAACAGTCAGCCTTGCATCATCCAAGTAACACCTGCAAAAAATTAAGTGACTCAAGTTTTAATCTGGCTACAAAATTAGCGCGATCGCTCCCATCAAACTGCTTTAATGTTGGTCGATGCTCTTTCTTCCTAGTCAAATGGAACGAAGGATTTTTCTTAGATGCTTTTGTCATGTGATTTTTATGAAAACTAAGCGCTGAACAGCTTGTATAAAAACTCCTTAGATTTTTTGGCTTCAATTTTAAAAGGAATTATGCATAAAAGACAACCAAATACAAACATCCCAAGGGGCATCAAACCAGCTATGCCTATTCGACTATCTGATAGCAATGCCAATAGAAATCCTACTCCGATGCTGCCAGTCATACTCAACCAGTAGCCCATAAATATTAATACAAAAATATGCAATTTCATAGTTATATTGATTGAGCAACCAATAACTTGAGGGAAAATTTTGCCTTTGATAATTGGTAAAAATGAATTTCGGGAATGGATAATTCTAGATATTTGGAAACTATCATCATAAATTTTACCTTCATAGGGTTTATGCGATCTTGATGCCGAAGACCAAGAATTTCTAAACGTCTTAGGCGGTTCAATGACATCAGCCAATATTCTCTTGACTTCTTCTGAATCTAGATTAGTTGTAATAGTGAAATTTTCATAAGGTAGAAAAGACATCTATGACTCCTTGTTGACGAGTTACGCGATCGCTCCAAGCAAGTAGAAATGATGCAGTAGCATGGCTCGATTAGCACAGTTGCTCTTGAGTCACGATGGTGAAACTACAGGCAGTAGCACTTGAGAAAAACGATCGCTGACCGTATCGCACTATACGTGGCTTTTCGCTGCCACAACTACACTGTTACATCATGTCCCAACCCTCTACTCAGTGCGCTTTAAAAAAATGCCCTTGAGTCCCGCTGCTTTTGCTCCTTGATAGTCCTCTTTATGACTGTCGCCAATGTGCCATGCTTCATCAGGCGAACAGTTATGTTTCTCCAACGCAGCGGCAAAAATTTTTGGATCGGGTTTGGCAGCACCGATTTCCGAGGAAATGGTGACAGAGGTAAAAAATTCAATTAAATTCAGTGATTGCAAAACCGAGTAGATGCGGGAATCGAAATTTGACAATACACCCAGCTCAATCTCCATTTCCCGCCATTTTTCCAAAGCTGTAAGAACATCGGGATAAACAAACCAAGGTTCAGCAGTGGAAAAGTAGGCGTAGAGTTCGTTAAAAAAACTCGGAAAGTTAGAAAATTTGGGCAAGACGCCAACTTGTCCAAATGTAGAAAGCGCGATCGCTTTCCACCACTCAAATTCCCGATCCGGGATTTCTTGGGGTTCTGCGCTTGGAAAAACTGGCGGCGGTGCGGCTTTAAAGCTTTGGTAAAAGGCTGGATTCACCACCTCAGCAGAGACTTGGACGCCAAACCGACTGGCGATCGCGCTATACGCCTCTCCTACACTACCTCTTACACCAAACATGGTGCCCACGGCATCGAGAAAAATAACTTTGGGGCGCTTCATGCTACCTTAGCGTTCCATCTCAAGATCGCAAACCCAACAAAACCACCGGCTAGATTCATCATGTCATAAATCCTATCTCAGTATTGACGCTCCCACGGCTCTACTCCCTCAAAGCCGTGGGAGCGTCAAATCCTTCCTCAATTCCTTCCTAAACGTAAGGGCACGAGACAAAGCCTCGCGCCCCTACATGAGAATCTAAGAGATAAATATAGTGAAACTGTATAAGTGGGCATTGCCCACCTTTGACTCCAAGCCGATGACCCCTCATTCCGGATTACTTCGAGAACATTTCCAACAAAGGTTGGGCAATCCAATTGAATCCGACTTTCAACTGATGGTTGAGCGTTGGCATCCGATACAGATATGCCAGACGCCGGAAGAGATAGGCAAGGGAACCATCCAGCTTCACTCCCATGCCAGTAAAAGTGGCGTTATCCGTTCCCAAGGTCATGATTTCGCCGAAGCTCTGATAGCGGAAGGGAAGCAACGGACGTCCGGTCAGCGATGCCCAGATATTCCAGGCAGTATAATCTGATTGCTGGAAGGCAGACTGGGCAGTTGCCGGTATTTGCTGACCGTCAGCGTCGCGAGCGTCCGAAAGGTCGCCAAGGGCAAAGATTTCTGGATGGTCAACCACTTGTAGAGTCGGCGTAGTGGTAATTTGACCGCGTTGATTGTGTTTGAGTTCGAGCGATCGCACCGCCTCTGCCATTTGGGTTCCCACCGTCCACAGCACCAAATCCACTGGGATTGGGTCTACCTGTGCTTTGTACACTAGCGAGATCGTAGTCGGTGACATCGACTCCACTGCCGTGTCCAAATCAATCCACACGCCCCTTTCTTCCAAAGCTTTTCGCGCCGCTTCCCGGTTAAAATCTGGCGATGTCCGGAGAATCATATCAGCTTGTTCAATTAACCGGATGCGACCTCGTTCGCCAAGGCGATCCGCCAACTTGCAAGCCAATTCAACCCCACAATAACCCGCCCCCACAATGGCGATGCGAATCTTATCCGTTTCCGACTCTTCCAAAATTCTCAGCCGTTCTTCCAAGCGGTAGGCGTGAGCAATCGTCCGGAAAGGAAACGCATATTCAGCCGCCCCCGGCACCATATCTAGGGGCGTCTCTCCACCCAGGGCTAACACCAAGCGATCGTAGGAGAAGGCAGGGCCATCATGCAAATGTACCAGTTTTTCCTGAATATCTATTCCAGCCACAACACCCTGACAGAAGCGCACACCCGTGTTCGCTAAAATCTCTTGAAACGGTGGAGCAATTTCCCAAGTTTGCAGTTCCCCGGTGAGTAGTTCATACAGCAGCGGCGTGAACAAAAAGCGGTCATCTCGATCCACCAGGACAATTTCCGGACGTTCCGATTTTTCCCAAGGCAACTGGCTCAAGCGCAGGGCAGTGTAAAGACCGCCAAAGCCGCCACCGAGGATACAAATGCGTGTAGGTTGCTGGGTCATGGTTCTAGTGAGTGGGCGATTCAAGCGCAGGGCAACTAACTTACAGGATAGCAATACAATCCTTCAAGCAAGTGGGTTGTCCAATTATGTGATTTAATAACGTTCGTCTGAGCGCTGGCGCTGGGGCGGCAGTAGCCTCGCATCTCTCGTTCCTGGGCTGCTGCCTGATAACGAGAATAAGATGTGAGAATAGCAACTTTAAATACTGAGTGATGATCCTCTTACCTGAGAAAACCGTCCTCACTTCTTTAGGTTACGAACTCGATTGCAGCAGCGAAGCTTTTGGTTATTTAATCGATTCTTCAAATTTACTCAATCAGCCCGATGAACTGCGCCTGCGGATGCAACAGGACGGCTACTTATACCTTCCGGCACTTCTAAATTCCCAAGAAGTTTGGCAAAGTCGTCAGGAAATTGCCGAACTCTTAGCCGCAGAAGATTGTCTCAAACCCGGACACCCGATTCTAGAATGCGTGGCAAAGCCGGGATTGAAAATGCATTTTAGACCCGATTTAGCAGCCCAAAGTCAGGCAATTAAAAAACTGCTTTATTCGGGTCGAATGATGGAATTTTATCAAGTTTTTTTAGGCAGAGATGTTCGACCTTTTGATTACACCTGGTTAAGGGCAGTTGCCCCCGGTCATGGTACTTATGCCCATTGCGATATCGTATACATGGGACGGGGAACTCATGACCTTTACACAACTTGGACACCGTTGGGCGACGTATCTCTGGAGATGGGAGGGTTGATAATTTTGGAAAACTCGCATCGGCTGGAAAGGATTAAAAACGATTATGGGCGCAAGGATGTAGATAGTTATTGTTCCAACCGAAAGACTGCCCAATTGTATGCCTCTGGTGAAAAGTGGTGGAATGGGGCGTTATCAAAAAACCCAGTTTCTCTGCGAAAAAAATACGGAGGACGTTGGTTAACCGCCGATTTCAAAGCTGGAGATGTTTTGATTTTCGGTATGTTTACAATTCATGCCAGCTTAGATAACCACTCCCAGCAAATTCGGCTTTCTTCAGATAGCCGTTATCAGCTAGCTTCGGAACCCGTGGATGAAAGATGGGTGGGGAGCAACCCGGTGGGTCACTCAGCCGGAGGGAAGCGAGGTCGTATCTGCTAAGACAAAAAACATTTTATGATGCGGTTTCTGGTTTGGGTTGAAATTTAGCGATCGCTTCTATCTTCCCGACGATATTTTGGTTGAACTCTGCTAAATCCTCCGCTGGTATCCAATACTCTTGGTGTTGAGAACTCCCCACTGTCTGCACGTCATACTGCACTAGAAATTCCGTTTTCACATAAAAGCGGGTGACATAACCTACATAGCCAGAAGCTTCATCTTTCGTATTCCAATCTCTAGCAATCTGCACGGCATACGCCTCCGTTAGCACCGGATAAAAAATTGGTTGGAAGGGAAGCCGAGGTGGAAAGGCACTATAACCGCTTTGTCGGATCAAATCTAGCTCTTTTTGACCCACCGGACGAAATAGCACTGTGGTATCGTTCATTCTTTTACTTTTTTTACCTCTATCAGCTGCTGAAAAAGGCAAAATTTTCTAGTTTTATCTTTACTCTCGACGCACGCATTCGAGAACTTCTTCCCTGATTGTTTGGGTAGAGAACTGCAAGCAAATTTTCAAATAGTTTGCGAACCGACATTCTCCTGGTTAGAAAACCCGAACAGTTCTCCTCACTCATCCCTCACAACGCATCATTTTCGTATGCCGCTACAATTCGCTCAACTAACGGATTGCGGACAACATCAGTTTTAGAGAGATTGCAGAAAGCAATGCCTTCAACCCGTTGGAGAATTTTTTGGGCAACGGCTAACCCAGATTGTTGGTTGAGTGGTAAATCGGTCTGGGTAATGTCACCCGTGACAACCATGCGAGAACGAAACCCTAGGCGAGTCAGCACCATTTTCATCTGTGCTGGGGTGGTGTTCTGGGCTTCATCCACAATTACAAAGGAGTTGTTGAGGGTTCGACCCCGCATATAAGCCAGGGGAGCGACTTCAATCACCCCGCGTTCCATCAAACTGGGAATTTTATCTGTATCGATAAATTCATAGAGCGCGTCATAAAGGGGACGCAGAAACGGGTCAATTTTCTGCTGTAAGTCCCCAGGCAAAAAGCCCAATTTTTCCCCAGCTTCCACTGCTGGACGGGTGAGAATCAGTCGTTCGTACTGATCGGACAGCAGCGCCTGAACTGCCAGAACGGCTGCTAGGTAGGTTTTGCCAGTACCGGCTGGGCCAATGCAGAAGGTGAGGTCGTGGGTGCGTACTGCTTGGATATACTGCAACTGAGGAAATGTTTTAGCTCGAATTTCTTCGCCACGACGGTTTCGCGCGAGAACTTCCTCTTGCATTGCTTGCCATTCCACCTGGCGTCCCGTATCCAGGGCTTGGCAAGCCGTGCGGATATCTACTTTGGAGATCCGCTTCCCGTCTTTCCAGAAAGGTTTGAGGACGTTCACCAGATCGTTGGTGCGGTCTACTTGTTTAGGTGTCCCAGAAACCATCAGTTCTTGACCCCGCAACACTAGAACTGCGCCAGTCGTTTTTGCCAGGGTTTTGAGGTTTTCTTCGCGATCGCCTGCTAAAGCGATCGCGCTATTAGCATTTGGTAGATGTATTGTTTTAAATGCCTCGGTCATCGTAATATTATGGGCGAGTTTACAGCATTCGTCGGTGAGAGGACGGAATTAATTAGTAAAATCCGTCCCTTTGATGCGAAAAGACGCCCGATATATGACTTTCCATAACAGCTCAGGCGTCCCAATTTAATTGGCTACAGATCCTCAATGAGAGCGTAGGCGCTGACGGGAGGCTTCCGCTTTCGACGAATACTCGGCTTTTCGTACCGTTGGCAAGATTTAACCCCAGAAAATTCCGCATCGCTAGATTTTCTGGTTGATTGCATCTTCACGCCGAGTTAATCAACTTGTGTTCAACCAAACGGACTTGCAGCCACTCGCTGTTTTTTGCTTAAGTTAACCATCAACCCTAGCTTTTGGTTAGTACCAATACTAAGCTGATAGCCCCCTTTGCCAAAGATAACAGGCGATTTACTTAGGAGATATTCATAATCGGAGGCGATCCATCACCTCCTCAATGCTAACCGTCTAAAGTTTTAACGGGAGCGGAATTTGGGAGCAGATACTGGGGAAGACCGGCGGGGTGGATCTTTTTTCGCAACTTCTGGACTTCCTGACGTACTTTCAAGCGATCGCGCCGAACTCCCATAGATGTCCAGGTAGACAGATTGATTGGCAGCTTTCGCAGCCGCTTCAATCACCGTCCGAATTGCCTGAATATTACGTCCTCCCCGACCAAAAACTCTTCCCTTATCTTCGCCTTCAAAAGCCAGCCGCACCCACGCTTTAGTATTTCCCTGCGACATTTCGCAGTCCACGCTCAGCAATTTTGGTGATTCTAAAAACGGCTGCACCAAAAATCTCACCAGATCAGCATAATCCGGTAGGGAACTCCCGTGGGATGACCTTACAGGCTGGCTGGTTGAAGCTGGGGAATCCAACTCGGACTCATGCGGTAGTTGGGGCACTGACTTGTTCCAAGACATTAGCTTTTTGAAGAATCCGGCGCACCGTTGGCGTAGGCTGCGCTCCCTGTTGGAGGCGCTTGGTGAGTGCTGGCTCGTTTAGCCTGACTTCATCGGTTCTGGGGTTGTAAAAGCCCAGTTCTTCCAAAGGACGCCCATCGCGGCGGGAAGTGCTTTGCATTGCCACAATCCGGTAGCTAGCTTCCCGCTTTTTGCCGTATCTCTTTAATCGCAGTTTGATCATGTTGATGAAGAATGTTCCTGTTTGGATTTTAAGCCATCAGCTCTTTAGCGATTAGCTTTTAGACTTTAGACGCAGAGTCATTGATTGTACCATTTTTTGGCATCAAGTTCTACCCCTCCAAGCTAAAAGCTAATTGCATTAACGGTTCCAGCTAGAGAGTGCCGAAGCCTTTCTTCTTTTTCTCCTTTTTCTTTTTCTTGCCGGGACTGCCTTGGGCATAGCCCCGCCAACCGGCTTGGGAAGGACGATTGCCACCACCCATTCCGGGCATACCGCCCATTCCGGGCATACCGGGGAAACCGCCCTGACCCATCTGTTGCATGACGGTTCTCATTTTTGTGAAATCAGTTACCAGCTTGCTGACATCCGTCTCCTGATAGCCAGCGCCGCGAGCAATCCGGCGACGACGACTGGGAGACTTCGCTAATAAGTCTGGGTTTTGGCGTTCTTCCTTCGTCATGGAATTAATCATCGCCTCAGCCCGCTTTAGCTGGGTTTCTCCTTGGCGCAGCTGTTCGTCGGAAATCTTATTCATCCCTGGAATCATCTTTAGGATGCCCCCCAGAGAACCCATATTCTTCAGCAGCCGCATCTGCTTGAGGAAATCGCTGAAGTCAAACTTAGCCGAGAGCATTTTTTCCTGCATCTTCTCGGCATCTGCCAGGTCTATTTCCTCCTGGGCTTTTTCTACAAAGGAGATCACGTCTCCCATACCCAGAATTCGGGAAGCCATGCGCTCTGGATAAAACGGTTGCAGCGCCTCGACTTTTTCTCCAACGCCGACAAATTTAATCGGCTGACCGGAAATCCGTCGCACTGATAGCGCTGCACCGCCGCGACTATCGCCATCCAGCTTCGTCAAAATGGCACCCGTGATCCCAATTTGTTCGTGGAAAGTTCGGGTGAGATTCGCCGCTTCTTGCCCGGTCATGGCATCCACCACCAGCAGTGTCTCGTGCGGCTGGACGGTTTGTTTGATGCGGGCTAATTCCGCCATCATGTCCTGGTCAATCTGGAGGCGTCCGGCAGTATCAATAATGACTGTATCTATGCCGTCTGCCTTGGCTCGCTCAACCCCTTGCCGCGCAATCTCTACCGGGTTAGCATTGGTGCCGAGTTCAAACACTGGCACCTCAATTTGCTGTCCCAACGTCACCAGCTGATCGATGGCGGCTGGGCGATAGATGTCGGTTGCGACTAGCAAGGTACTGCGATTTTGCTTGCGTAGGTACAAAGCTAGCTTTGCTGTAGCTGTGGTTTTACCCGTTCCCTGCAACCCAGCCATCAGTACAATCGTGGGAGGCTTATCTACTGAAGCCAGGGGGACGTTGGTTTCCCCCATCACCTGGACTAGCTCATCGTAAACAATTTTGATGAACTGCTGGTCGGGGCGCACGCCGGAAAGGACCTCGGCTCCCTGTGCCTTGGTTTCAACATCGGCAATAAAATCTTTGACGACCTGGAGATTGACATCCGCCTCCAATAAAGCGCGACGCACCTCCTTCAGGGCATCTTGAATGTTGGATTGGGAAATTTTGTCCTGACCCCGCAGGCTTTTCCAGGCAGATTCTAAGCGTTCAGCAAGTGCGTCGAACATAATATGTGTATCTTTTAGGCGGCTAGATAGTTATCTGCTTATCAAAATCGGCTGAAGAAAGCCCACATTTGTGAGTTTGTGGGTCTTATCCATCTGTATACAGATTAGTCGTTTTCGCTGTTATCTGGCGTGCAGCCAGGTCAGGAATGGGGGTGAGGAGTGCAAATAATAAAATGCAAACAAAATGTGCGATCGCGCACGCAGTATTTAGAGAGTACTCAAAACGAGATCCTGGCGACAGCCTTGCAGTCCCAAAGAGGGATTATTGCGGTAGGACACCTCTGGAACCCAGATACTCACTTTGTAATCCAAAGAAACCCAGTAGATGTATTCCACCGCTGAGTCAAAATTCACTCCCACTCGCAGGTTAGAAAAATCATCTTCGCATATCTCGTAGCCAAAGCGAACCAGAATCTGAGCCACTAAGCACCCAGGTGTATCGCAGTATTCTCCGCAGGTTTCTCTCTCTTGCCAAAACTTCTCTAAAAAGCGATTGAGGATAGGCAAAACTTTTTTAGGGCTGCCATTCCGGGAAGCATAGATGATGACCGGGTTGCCTTCTACAAGAATGTGACAGGGGGTAGCCATTTTTTTATCTCCTGGTCGGCTGTCTCTTTTGGTTTTTGATTGGCGCACGAACTCCACATCATCCATGATGCTTTTAGCCTGCCCAAGGCAACTACTAAATCACACTTTTGGGGGATGTAGCCGTTTAAACTTTCAGGATGTTTGTCAAATTTTACAGTTTCTGCGTCTGGCTATTATCCCCTATGCAAAATTGGAATCAGCAATTCCGATTTTTTCCTCATTTAGAATCGCTCTATCGGATGAGTGCCGCACCTAACCTTAATTTTTTTGTAAAGTTTTGTTTTTAAAAGCGTTTTGTAAATTTAGATACAGAATTTTCTGTTATATTAAATAGGTAAGAGAAAATAAGTTAGTCAAACATCACTGAAGCAGTACGGAGAAACCTGGTATGTCTACTCAAGAACAAGCTCGCGCCCTCATGATGCGTCATCATCACCTCATCAAGAACCGTCAGCAGTCTATGCTGGGTCGCGCCGCTGCTGAAGTGGGTCTAGATGTTGAATCATCTGAATACTGGAATCACATTCAAGGACAACCACACCCAAGCTTCCGCTCTAGCTACGACCGCAGCGGTGCCTCGCTGAGCTAGGTTTGAGCTAAAGTTAACCGGCTAGAGTTAGTTTTTTGTATTATCTCGCTTGCATAGTGGTGTAGCAGCTTTATTTGATATATCAAAGGCTGCTAAATAAATAATTAACCTAATTCAGGGTGTTCTTTTCAATAAGAACACCCTGAAACTTTTTTTTGAAAAAATAGTATCTCCTTTTGAGTATTTTCCTTTAAATGCGCGACTCATCGGTTTTTGGGAATAGGTAATTAGAGAAAAAAGTGTTTCTTATACCATTTCACGTTATCGTATGACCTTTTATCCATTACCGCTAACCTGAATGATGTGTAGCAGGCATATACAGCAATCCTATTTAAATTGTGAAATACTAGCCCTTCAGCTCCCCGACTTCTTTAAGAAGTCGGGGATTTCGCCTTCTTGAATCATCTAGGTTCAAAGGAGCGACAGATTGCAGTACATATTTACACGACTGACTTTATCTGCAACATTTGATTGCCGTCTTTTTGGAATTCGTAGGGTACTGGCTGAATTTCTACACTGTAGCCTTGCGCTTTTAATTTCTCCATTACTGGCTGAAGGACTGGCGACGCCTCTCCAGAAACATTTAAGAGAGGAAAAACCCGTACCGCAGCAGCAACGCGGCACAATTCCACAATGGAGGCGAGGTGAAAGTCTTCTGAGAAGAAATCCGAATAGGTAAACAACAAGTGACTGCATAAGGCTAAATCGAACTGCTGAGTCTTGAAGGGTAAAACAGGTAACTCAGCGGTTAAATAGCGTCCTTGTTGAATTCCTTGTGGAAAATCTTCTAAAAATTGCTGCATGGCTGACATCCGAATTTGCCCTAAATCTTCTGGTGACTGGATCTCGTGCCAAACGTAGCTATCGAGGTTGGCTTGGAGTCCATCAATCACTTTTTGATAGGTTTTCTGGATACGTTCTCGAATTTCGTGGTTGGAAAACTGATACACCGGATCGCAAGAGATGACGTTGTAGCCTAGGCGTGTCATCTCAATATTGAAGCTGGCAGGGCCACCGCCACAATCTAGAATTTTTAACTGGAGGTCGTCAGGCGTTAAGTTGAACATCTTGATGTATTCTGCCAGGGAACGTCCCCAAGGAATGACGCTTTCAAGTTTTAATCCCATTTTTCCGAGCGATCGCATACTTTCCTTGGCTGATTATAAAATGACTGAAGGCTCTGTAATCAACCAACTAAGATGGAAAATTGACTTGGTGATGGTTAGATAGTTGAGTAAGTTATTTAAATTTGCTGCACAAAATTTTAATAAATATAAGAGATTTTGAGTAGATCGTTTTTGTGCCATCCTCATACAGGAAATGCCGGGTTCCGTACCTCAAACTGGACTTTCCAATTTATAAGATGACTAGCATTTTTTCTGTGTCTGGCAATGTCACTGATGCCTTTCTGGTTGGTTTAAGTTTCACTTTCCTCAGTCTCTAGCCATGAGGTTGTCTGTGCTGTTGTTGGCTGTAGCGTAGGCTTTGGGGCCAGTTCTGTTTCTCTTTTAATAACTCTCATTGGCTGCAAAGAAATGGCTGATGCGAGTAGAGCGGGCACTCCCACAAGCGTTGTCATGAGCAACGAAGTCAAAAGCGATTCTCCTGCATTTTTAGGTTTCTGTTCGGAGTGATTTTCTAATGAGATTTCGACCTCTGTCAGATTTTGTTGAGGTATCTTGAAAAGTAGCTGTTTGACTACTTTTCCCAGTAAGATAATGGGTAAAGTAATGAGTGCTGCGGGCAGAACTACCAGCCACACAAGTAAGCCGGAAATTAACCAAAATACAGTCGAATATACCATTTCTGAAAGTTTATGCATTGCCCTAGCCTTGCCCTCCATTGGTTGCCACACAGCTAACTCATGAGGAATCGTTGTTTGGCAGGAATTGCCTTTTTGCCTAAGCTTATAATCGGGTAGTATCGTCGCCGCACTTCGCCTCGTATATTTCAATTTTAAGGGTACGGCAATCAGGTACCCCTACTTTTTGGTTGAGTTGTAAATTGAGAAGTCAGACTTTGACGTACAATACTTCCCGATTCCAAGCTAATTCTGCTTGCCAGAGCGATCGCTCGTTCTCGATCGAAGATGATGTAGACAAAGCCGAAGCTTTCATGCCATTTGTTCGCACTCTTGGGCGTCGTGCCCATGCTGCGAGAAAACTACTATCTTATGGCATGAGTGATTATTGTTGATGGATTTGTATTAAAACCTAATTTAGTTGCTAGAAGCGATCGCAACTTTTGAGAGGATGGGGGATCGGAATCTCGATCGGCGTTGAGGGGGTAGACACGTCCCCATCCCCTAGAATCTATTTAACTTTGTACAACTTAACTTTGTACAACGCCAGAATTTTAGGCTTTTACTGCCAGCGGTAACACCTGATTGAGTTTGCCACTGCGGTAGCCTTCTAAATCGAGGGTGACGTAAATAAAGCCGAATTCTTGAAAGGCGGAAACCAGGGTGGATAAATCGGTAGTGAAAACAAATTCTTTAATTTGTTCTGACGGTAACTCAATTCTGGCGGTGTCACCTTCGGAACGAACGCGGAGATTTTTTAATCCTAATTTACGCAGATAGATTTCTGCGCGTCCGACTCGTTGCAGTTTGCTGACGGTGATTTCTTCGCCGTAGGGGAAGCGGGAACTTAGGCAAGGTTGGGCGGGTTTATCCCACCAGGAAAGTCCGAGGTGTTGAGAAAGTTGGCGGACTTCAGCTTTGGTAATGCCTAATTCTGCTAAAGGCGATCGCGCACCCCTCTCTTTTGCCGCTTGAATTCCCGGACGGTAATCCCCCAAATCGTCGGCGTTCACGCCATCTACAACATAGGGATAACCCAGTTGAAGTGCCAGGGGTTTAAGGTTGTCGTGAAGTTCGCTTTTACAAAAATAGCAACGGTTGACAGGATTCGAGGTGTAATTAGGATTGTCCATTTCGTGCGTTTGTATCACTTGATGGGCAATTCCAATCGCGGCTGCTTGGATTTGGGCGTCTTCGAGTTCTTCCGGGAGGAGGGAGGGAGAAACGGCGGTAACGGCTAAAGCGCGATCGCCCAAAACGTCGTAAGCTATCTTGGCAACCAAGGTACTATCGACGCCCCCAGAATAGGCAATTAATGCCCGATCCATTTCTGCAAAGAGGGTTTTTAGTTGCTCAAGTTTCTGCTTTATCATGGTTTTTTTTAAATCGAATCACAGAGGACGCAAAGGTGCTTCAGGCGCTTCCGGTGCAGAGGAGATGGGGAGAAGTTTTTCATCCTTCCCTCAGTCCTCAGTCCTAAGTCCTCAGCACTCTCCAAATGGTGCAGAAGAGATGAGGAGAAGTTTTTCATCCTTCCCTCAGTCCTCAGTCCTAAGTCCTCAGCACTCTCCAAATGGTGCAGAGGAGATGGGGAGAAGTTTTTCATCCTTCCCTCAGTCCTCAGTCCTAAGTCCTCAGCACTCTCCAGATCGTAACGAATTTCAAGCTTTATTCAATTCGTCTGGTGGCTGGATCGGTAAGTGTAAAGTAAAGCAGCTGCCTTGTCCCAGTTCTGAATCTACGGTGATATTGCCGCCATGAAGGAATGCCAGTTTGCGGGATAAAGCTAAGCCGAGACCCGTTCCTTCATATTGACGATTTAAACCACTATCTATCTGTAGGAACGGTTCAAAGAGGGTGGCATGATTGGCTTTGGCGATGCCAATTCCGGTGTCAATCACTGAAAATAAGATAGTGTCTGCGGTTTTTTCCACTTTTAGCGTAACTGAGCCAACGTGTGTAAATTTCACCGCATTAGAGAGCAGATTGACTAAAATCTGCCTCAAGCGGTGATGGTCGCCTACGCAGGTGGTGATGCCTGGGGAAATCTCTACAATTAATTGCAATTCTTTCTTTTGCGCCTGTTCGCGCACGGCGGAAACGGACGCCTGACAAACTTCCTCCACTAACAGGATTTCTAGGCTGAATTCTTCTCGACCGGCATCAATCAGGGATAAATCTAAAAGGTCGTTAATCAATTCCAATAAATGTTCGCCGCCGGATGTAATCAAAGTAAGATATTCTTGCTGTTTGTCATTGAGCGATCCGACAATTTGATCGACTAGCAGGCGAGAAAGCCCCAAAATGCTAGTTAGAGGGGTTCGCAGTTCGTGGCTCATCGTAGCGATAAATTCGCTTTTGGCACGATTCGCGGCTTCTGAGAGTTGTTTTTCTTGCTCTAATTGTTGGGTACGTTCTTTGACAAGTTGCTCGCTTGCTTCATAGCTTTGGGCATTGTAAAGCGCGATCGCCACTTGGTCAGCAATTCTTTCGAGAAGGTGAATTTCGTCTTCGGTGAAAGTTCGGTAACGGGTTGTGGATTGTAACGAAATGCCACCAAAAAGCTGACCGCGAATAAAAATTGGCACTCTTACCATAGACAGGATTTGTAACTGTTGAATTTGCTCTTGGCGGGTGGAAGAAGAAGGAACGTCTGCGAGTTTGGGAGCATGGAAAACCCGCTGAACCGAATACTCGGAGGCAGGATCTAATACATCGCGGTTTTCCGATAGAGGAAATCTGCGGTTCAACAGAGAAACCACTTGTTCGCTGACTCGCCATTCTTTGAGAATCTTTATTTCCTCTGGTTCTAAGGCAAAGATAGCGACTCGATCAACGCCGAAGAACTCTCCAGTTAGATTCACAATTTCCTGCAAAATATATTGTGGATCGAGGCTGGAATTTAAGCTCTGACAGATATTATTTAACAATCGCTCCCGCGTTGCTTGTTGTTGAACTTGAGCGAACAGCTGCGCTTGGTGGATGGCGATCGCGCATTGATTCGCGATCGCACTTACCAAAGCGATTTCATCTTCTGTCCATTGCCGTTCGCTAACACATTGATGCAGGCTAATCCCCCCCACCAAGGATTGCTGATACAACATCGGCATCGTCAGCATGGAGCAAACTTCATACTCTCTGGCTAATTCTTGCAGTTTGAGTGGGATGCGGTCGTCAATTTGGTTGAATATCAGCGGCTCACCTTGAGCAAGGGAGGAATGGTAATAGGAGTAGAAGCCGCAATAGACGCCAATCAGGCTCTGCCTTTGAGGGGTAGATTCGCTAGCAAGGCAAGCCTGCATTTGTTGATTGGGATCGGGCAGAAAAATTAGACACCGACTGAGGTTGAGCGCTTCGTGCAGCAAATTGACGGTGGTTTGCAGCACTTCCTCCAGAACCAGCGTTTCTCGCATTGCTTGCACAATGCGGTTGATAATTGCCTCTCGCTGAGCTTGCTGCTGAATTTTGACAATGCGATCGCGCTCGATTCGGTGTTGTTCAAATTCGTGGAGCGATCGCATCAAAATCTCTGGCAGATGTTTCATCTGTTCTGAGCCAGCATCGGCGATTTCAGCTTCCGGCGCGATCGCAATCAAAGGAATAAACTGCCCGGATTGTTGGACTAACTCCAATGCTTCTAAGGAGCTTGGGGCATCTGTGAGGGGGTGAGAAGGGGAATTTTCTAGTTTTCCCTGCCTCCCAGCCTTCCTATGTGTCATTGAGCTAGCATCCCCGCTCCCCTGGACTGACAACACTGCATCGTAGGTGTTTTGCTGCAATTGTTCTCGACAAGCGGCAGATGTAGCGGCAATTTCGTAAGTAAAATCAATGCCCGCTTCCCGCAGTGGATTTGTAATCAGCCCGACATCCGCGCTTGAAGCTATCACGATCAAGAGGCGGAGGGCATCTGGGGACGGAGCTTGTTGCAGTTGTGGCATCACGAGGCGAAGTACGAGCTGGAAACAAGGAGTAACGGACGAAGGATTAGGGACGGGTTTGCTTCTTTTACTTTCGCGCTTCTTCTAGCTAGTTTGTATCGCGAGGCAGCTCAAAACTCACGTCGCGAAAAAATTATGATAGCGATCGCTAAGAGGAGGATGGTATACACCAAACCATACAAAGCATCGGTTAAAAGCGCCGAGGAAGAAGGCAAAAGACCATAAACCGCCTGATTTTTGAGGTCTAGCCGAGATAAATCTGGCAGTACCACATATAAAGCATTTACGATCCGTTCGATGTCTACATTCCGACTTAATTTTCCCAGCTCTACTAAATCTCGGCTGGAATGTCCCATCAAATACACTGCAAATGTAAACAAGGTCGCTAACAGCGAACTTGTAAAGACGCCAAACATCAACGCGACAGCAGTCAGTAAAGATAGCTTAAAAAACAAGTACAGCGCCGAAATCAGAATGCTACCTAGCGGGTAAGAAATCTTACTTAAACTGAGGATGCCAAGATAAATTGCCGTCATCGCTGCGATCGAGACGCCTAAAACGGCTGATAGCCCCAGATGTTTGCCAATAATAAATTCGGCGCGACTGAGCGGTTTGGGAATTAACACTAAGACAGTGCGCTTTTCGATTTCTTTATTAATCAATCCAGTCCCGACAAATACAGCAACAATGGTTCCCAGTACATCCATTGCTGCTAATCCAACATCTTTAAGAATTTTATCCTCTGTTGTTGCTGCCACTTCTGGCAACAGTCGCCACGCCGCCACCATTAACAGCGCAAACAAACCGATGATATAGAGAACGCGATCGCGGATGACTTCCCGAAACCCATTCACTGCGATCGCCCAAATTCTCTTTAAACTCTCGATCGCTGCCCGAAACACATTTATTTTCCTCGATTTTACTGTGCTTAAACTCATCGTCCTTCTAAATCATCATTGATGATTTCTCTCAACGATTTATATTTTATCCTTTGCACGAATACAAAATAACTTTTTTGTTACTAATAGTTAATTCTTTATGCGATTAACTATCTTTCACGAGCAGCCACTTCCTAGCTCTATTGATAACTTTTAGAGAGAGTCTTCATCATTCATAGCTTTTTAGTTCGCTGATAGGCTGACAATTGACTTGTGCAACCGCAATATTTTGTGCTGCTGTCTGGCTAGGCGTTGTCCTTGCTCCAGTTACTATTGGTTGATAACTTTGATTAATTTGACAGTTTTTTTCCACATAATATGCTTCGGTTTGCGAACGAGGACCTTGCCAAATTGCGCGTAATTGTAAATTGTATCCTGAGTTAATCGAACCAATATTATAGGTATAACGCCACCAAAAATCTTCTTCCACAAGCGGAATTTTTTTTGCGGCTTCTGCCCGAATTGCTTCTATACGCGGTTGTGGTTCTAGCAGCCATCGCTCCACTTCCGACCAAGGTTTATTTTCTAATTCTTGTACGATCAAGGGTTCCATAAATTCTAAAATAACCGTACCTCTAAGAGTCCTTGTTGATTGAGATGCTGATTGGGATACCATCGTGGTTTTCCCAAAATGATCCGACAGCAAGGTAGGATATTGTTCTAACCAATCTTGACTAATAAAATAAAATTGAATCCAGCAGCTAATTACCATATTGCTGCCAATCAAAATAACACTTTTTTGACGAAATTGCAGCGCCGGTACTTTTAATCTAAATCTTTCATCAAAAAAGGTTGGGAACACAGCAATTACTGATGAAAGCGTAGGCCAAACTATTAAAGCAATCGGTGGGATACTCCCAGTCCAATCGCCAAATAAAAACATACAGATTAAGGCACCCGTAATCCAAGGACCAATCGGAACACCCCAAATTTTTATTGGATTCTCTGTTGTAGCCCAGCTCACTCCAATAATTAAAAATAACCAACCGCAATGAGTGATAATATCATGTACTAAGTCAGTTGCAAAAAATGACATTACCCAAGAAAAGAAACTGAGATAAATAAACGTTTTCCAGGAATAAGCACGGGAAGGAGCTAGGGATTTCCATAATACTTTAAAAGTATTAATTAAGTATTTGAAAATAAAAAAGTCAAGAATCGATGCCATATTCTTTGTAAGTCTTTATTAAGTTAAGCCTAACTTGATAAATTGGTCGCAACTAAAATTTAAATTCATCTATCAAAAGATGATTAACTCAAAAAATGTTTGTAGTTTAACTAAATTGAGTCCGAATAAATAGAAGCAATACGAATCCCCCAAAGCTGTAGATATTAGCCTGAAAAATAGTATTAGTTAAAAGAGGGTTGGAATTAAAAGTAAGAAGTCGAAAATCTTGTAGGTTGAACTTTTCTTGGTTTTGTCTTTCCCCATAAGACGGTGTTTCCAGTAACATTTGTAAAAGTTCTAATCCTTTTAGTTTAACGATAAAGGTGGCAAAGAAGACAACAAAGCCACTTAAGATTAGTTCTGTTACAATATTGGACGACTGAGCAAATGGAAAAAATCGATCAAAAAAGATATAACTGATTAACTGAGATTTCAGTGACCGGGGAAGCCAAGGATGTACGTAAAAGAAAACTACCCAACCCAAAATTGTTGAAAATAAATTAATCGAAATGGCATAGTCAATGCTTCTTCTTTGGCTAAGATTTAATTGTCGGTATAAAATGAATGATTCAATCGCAATTCCAACCAACAGCAATAAAAATTGAAATAAAATCGTTTGAAGCGGGAAAACATTTGCAAGCATAAGGTTGTCTCTGTGAAACCTATTTAATTAAGTTTAGACGTAAATTTTGATGTTTTGATGGCAGCTTGCTCTTTACTTCTATTATCCTGCGAATTTGGGAATATCAAGAAAACTTTTATGTAAAGAAAGCATATTTGGAATACTCCTAAATTAAGTAGAGGGGTGGGTAGTTTAGCGCGAGAAATAACTCAGTAGAAGAGAAAAAAGAACTGATAACTGAATGATGGACAATTGACTCCCTATCCCCTACTACCTATTTCTAGTCTCAACTTTAGCTTTTGTGGAACGGCTACTCTTGATTCTTTTCACTTTACCCTTCTAAGCTGCTATTGTTAACAGTTTGTGACAGCTAAGATTCATGAGAATTATGAGTAGAATGGGGATCGGCATTCGCACGGCTCAAGTGCGTTCTGAGCGTCTCGTCGGTCAGATTCATGTTTACGATGGGGCAGGGAAGGGAAAGTCCCAGGCGGCGCTGGGCGTGGTGTTACGCTCAATTGGGCTGGGAATTAATACTGATTTAGCAACGAGAGTGCTGCTGTTGCGGTTTCTCAAAGGACCGGGACGCTCCTACGATGAAGATGGGGCGATCGCTGCCTTGCAACAAGGCTTCCCTCACTTGATTGACCAAGTTCGCACAGGGCGGTCAGAATTTTTTGGTGCGGAGGAAATAACGCGCTTTGACCGACAGGAGGCGCAGCGCGGTTGGGATGTGGCAAAAGGCGCGATCGCATCTGACCTCTATTCTGTCCTAGTTCTGGACGAACTGAACCCGTTACTGGACTTGGGTTTGTTGCCAGTGGAGGAAGTGGTTCGGACGCTCAAGCATAAACCGCAGGAGTTGGAAGTAATTGTTACAGGTCGGGCTGCCCCCCAACAACTGCTAGAAATTGCGGATTTGCACTCTGAGATGAAGCCGCACCACCCGATTACCGAAGGTAGGGACGGGGTTTCCCTGCCTTTACAGGGGATAGAAATCTATACGGGTGCTGGTAAAGGCAAGTCTACTAGCGCATTGGGTAAAGCATTGCAGGCGATTGGGCGCGGGATTAGTCAGGATCAGTCGCACCGAGTGCTGATTATGCAGTGGCTCAAAGGTGGGACTGGATATACTGAGGATGCCGCGATCGCAGCTTTGCAACAAAGTTACCCAAACTTAGTCGATCATCAGCGCTGCGGACAAGATGCGATTGTCTGGCGCGGACAACAGCAAGAACTAGATTATGTGGAAGCTGAACGCGGTTGGGAGATTGCTAGGGCAGCGATCGCGTCTGGGCTTTATAAGACAATTATCTTAGACGAACTCAATCCCACAGTTGACTTAGAACTGCTGGATCAACAACCAATCGTAGACGCACTGCTACGCAAACCCCGCGACACGGAAGTGATTATCACGGGGCGCTGTCTAAATCGTCCGGCGTATTTTGACCTTGCCAGCGTCCATTCAGAGATGATTTGCCATAAGCATTACGCTGACAGAGGGGTGGACTTGAAGCGTGGCGTAGATTTTTAGAGTTTCAGCGATCGATCGATACAAATGTAACCTGCTCCCGGCAGGTTTCGTTTGTGTGCTTGCTGTCGCTGTACGGTTTCAACCGCCCGTCCGGAGCATGATGTGAGGCAAATCTCTAGGAGGAATTGTATAAAGAAGTTCACCAATGCAACTATCCATAGGAGTATTCTAGAAAAGAAAATAATTTAGTTAGCACTCGCATGACTTTCGGCAACGAGAGTTAGCACCTCCGGAGTCTTCCCATGTTCGTACCCATTTCCCTAGTCATCACGGCATACAACCGGGAACCTTATCTCGCTGCCACGATTGAAAGTATTCTGGCGCAGACTAGGCAAGACTTTGAGCTACTGGTGTGGGATGACGGTTCTACAGATAGAACTGTAGAAATTGCCCGTGAATACGAAGCCCGCGATCGCAGAGTTCGGGTAGTTGCAGCAGAACATCAAGGACGAGTCAGCGCCTTGCAAGCAGCGATCGCGCAGACTACCGGCACCTACATCGGTTTGGTAGATAGTGACGATTTGCTTGCCCCCACAGCAGTGCAAGAGACAGCAACCGTGCTGGAGGCGAACCCGGAGGTAGGTTTTGTCTACACCGACTACATCGACATTGACCAAAGCGGCAAAGTCATCGACTACGGGAAGCGCTGTCGCATCCCCTACTCAAAAGAGCGGCTTTTGCTCGATTTTATGACCTTTCACTTCCGGTTGATGCGTCGCAGTTTCTTCGACCAAGTGGGGGGAATCGAAGAGTCCTTCGACTACGTTGAAGACTACGATCTGTGCCTGAAGCTGTCAGAAGTTGCCGAAGTGCGGCATATCAACAAGCCACTTTATTACTATCGTTGCCATCAGGCGAGTGACTCGCACACCTATACCAAGCAACAGGCGAAAAACGCCTGCAAAGCGATCGCACGGGCACTGCAAAGGAGAGGATTAAGCGATCGCTTCTCTGTAAAACTGCACATCCTCAGCCATTTCCCTTTCAACTCTAAAGTCCTATTAGTTCGCAAAAAGCAATCAATCCTCGATTACCAATTCTCAATTACTAATTCTCGATTACCGATTGCTAAAAACATCGCCTCTTGCCTTCTCGCCCTCACCTGTAGCCTTTCTCCAACTTTTGCCCAAGCACAATCAATTACCACCGCACCTGACGGCACCAACACCAATGTCACCACCTCTGGCAATCAATTCAATATTACTGGTGGAAAACTTTCAGCCGATGGAGGAAATCTCTTCCACAGCTTCAACGAATTTGGCTTAGAACAAAATCAAATTGCCAACTTTCTTTCTAACCCATCTATCCACAATATTTTGGGTCGCGTCACGAGTGGCAACCCTTCTATTATTAACGGACTTATCCAAGTTTCCGGCAGCAACTCCACCAACTTATACTTGATGAACCCGGCTGGCATTGTGTTTGGTTCGGGTGCCATCTTGAACGTACCAGGAGGCTTCACCACCACCACCGCCACCGGAATAGGGATTGGTGACAATTGGTTCAATGCCTTCGATCCGAATAACTACGCCAACTTGGTAGGCACGCCCAATCTCTTTGCCTTTACCACATCCCAGCCGGGTAGCATTATCAACGCTGGGAATTTAACGGTGGGAGAGGGAAAAAATCTCACTCTTATCGGCGGAACTGTCGTCAACACCGGAGAACTCAAAGCACCAGCAGGTAATATCACCGTAGCCGCCGTACCGGGCAAGAAGACGGTACAGATTTCGCAAGCGGGAAACGTGCTGAGTTTAGAAATTCAGCCATCCGTCTTACCTTCCAGCTTTAATGCCCAGTTATCAAATCCTCCCTCACTGCCGCAATTACTCTCCGGTGGAGGTGTCGCCAATGCCACCAAAATGACCGTCAACAGTGCGGGACAAGTGGTGCTAAGCGGATCGGGTATTACCATTCCCACAGAACCGGGAACTGCAATTGTCTCCGGGAAGCTGGATACCTCTAACACTCAAGTTGGTATTGGCGGCGCAGTAGCTGTACTAGGTAATCAAGTTGGTTTAGTCGAGAACGCCAGCGTGAATGCCTCAGGAGATGCAGGCGGCGGTCAAGTATTGATTGGCGGAGATTATCTGGGCAAAGGTAGCGTACCCAATGCTGCTTTCACCTTTGTCGGCGCAGATGTAACGCTCAATGCCGATGCCATTACTAATGGCAATGGCGGTAAAGTCATTGTCTGGTCAGATCAAGCCACTCGTACCTATGGCACCATTAGCGCCCGTGGCGGCGCACAAGGTGGTAACGGCGGATTTATCGAAACTTCCGGTAAAGTTTACCTGGATGTCACCAAAGCAGCGGATGCCAGCGCCCCCAAAGGTCTTCCCGGCACTTGGCTGCTCGATCCCTCGAATGTGACTATCGTCAATGGCGGCGGTTATGGCTATGGTACCAGCGCGTCACCGAACTTTATTGCTAATGCCGACAACTCTACTGTTACTAACACTGCAATCAACAACGCCCTCAACTTTGGCAGTAGCGTAATCATCTCCACGAATAATCCTTCTGGCACCCAGGTAGGCAATATTACGCAGAATGCTGATGCAGCGATTGGCGGTGGGTATTTTTTTGGTGGTCCTGTCACTCTTACTCTTGAGGCAGCCAATGACATTATCCTCAATGGCTCTATCGGCGGTAATGGCTACGCCCTAAATGTCGTGCTTCGAGGTCAAGGGGGTGCGGGAACTAGAGCAAACAATGTAACAATTAATGGTCTGATTGACACTGACGGCGGTGACTTCAGTAGCCTGAGCAACACTTTCAACAGTAGCGCTACTACCATTACCACCCAAGGCGGGAATATCAACATTGATGCTACTGGCAACATTACTACAGGCTTCCTCAACGCCAGTTCTACTTTTTTTAATGGTAATGGTGGAAATATTGACCTGATAACGAGTGCAGGTGGCAAGATCGCAATTGGAGGCGATCTCAATTCCTCTGGCGGTGCTTATGGTTCCGGATCTGCTATCACCCTCACTGGCGATGTCTTGCTCAGTAACAACGCCACATTCACCACAATCGGTGGTACTGGTTATGGTTATGGTTCTGGTTATGGGGACGGTAACATCGAAATCACCGGAACGGTCAATGGCACGGGTGCAGGCGGTCAAAATCTGACGCTGAATGCAGACACGGGTAACATTACATTTGGGAACGCTGTCGGCAATATTACACCTATTGGAAATTTGAGCGTCAATAGTGCCTCCAATCTCACCCTGAACGGCAACGTTACCACAACCAGCGGCAGCACCCTCAGTTTCAATACCCCTGTGACGCTGAGTAACAATGCAACCCTAACCGCAGACGAGATTAACTTTAATGGGGCAGTCAGCGGTGCGGGATACCAAATTGGACTGGCACCCGCAACAGCATCGAAAAATATTCAGGTTGGGAATGCGACTCCTGTAACCGATAGTTTGAATCTGACCGCCGCAAAGTTGGGACAATTGCAAGATGGCTTTAGCTCTATTACGATTGGACGCCTTGATGGCAGTGGTGCGATTACGATCGATAGTGCAGGTGTCACCTTCAAAGATCCTCTCACCGTTCAAGCACCCTCTGGCTCAGTGGCGGTTAATGGAGCCATTACAGGCACGGGGGACGCCTCCATCACCCTTGATGCTGGATTAACCACCCTCAACGCAGATATCGCTACCGCCGATCAAAACATTACTATCAAAGGCGATACGCTTCTGGGTAAAGACATCACCCTCAGTACCGGCGCTCAAGGGGGTGGTGATATTAATCTCAGTGGCAAGACAAACGGAACGGGCGCAGGGGGGCAAAACCTCACTTTAACTGCCGGTACCGCCAACATTCAAATCGCTGATGCAGTGGGCAACAGCACTTCCATCGGAGCTTTAACTGCTAACACCAGTGGCTTCACTAGCTTGGATGGCAGCGTCAATGCAGCCAGCGTGACAATACAGGGGAGTAGCGTCATCGGCGGGAATGTCACCAGCAGTGGAATTCAAAACTATGGCGGCGATGTTTACCTCGTCGGTCAAAACCCGATAGAACTCAGTAGTAGCGCTGGCTCGATTACCTTTGGCGGTATCCTCGCTAATAGCGGCAATGGTACCGACCTAACTATCAGTGTCAGCAGTGATGTCACTTTCCAGGATGCAGTGGGAGGAAATGGTTATTTTCTAGATAATCTGACAGTAAATAGCGGCAACAATGTCATTGCAAAAGATATTACGGCTACCGGGATTAAAATAACAGCGAACAATAGCATCAGTACAGGTTCGTTCAATACCAGCAAGACGACGGGAAATGGGGGCGCGATCGCTCTGACTGCTAAAAACAACCTTGCCACTGCTAACATCGACTCTCATTCTGATAATGGGGTTGGCGGAAATATTACCCTCATCAGCCAAACAGCCGCGATAAACACCGGAAATCTAACCGCCTCAGGGACGACTAAAGGCGGGAATATCTTCGTATCTGCCATTGACAGCATTACAACGCTGGGAATTAATTCCAGCGCTAGCTTCGGAGATGCTGGTAATGTCACCCTTGACCCCGAAAACGACATTCAAGTTAGCTTCATTAATGCCCAAGGCGGAACGGGAGGCAAAGGGGGCATCGTTGACATTACAACCGAAAGTTTGTTTCGAGCTACGGGTACCTTCACTGACCAAAATGGGCAAAAAGCAAGTATTTCCGCCGCTGGGGGTGCTGGTGAAGGTTCCATCATCCTGCGCCACGGAGGCGGTTCCAAAGACGTTCCCTTCGTCGTTGGTAAGGCTACCAACAACGGTACAGCGGGAGTATTAACAACTGGGTCAGGCAATACAATTGCTTCAGGATCTTTCCCCGGCAGCTATACTCAGGGCAAGATTCAGCTCGTTACTGCCGATCAAGCCGATCAACCTGATACACCGTCCTCACCGAGTCCTTTACCACCACAAGAAATAACGCCTCCACAGGAAACGCTAACGCCACAATTGTCGGTGTCTACCAGTTTGACTCTCGCGGAAGTTGACACCTTGTTCGCTGACCTAGACGAACCGTTCACGCGCCAGTTTGAGCAATATTTTAGTGGAAGTGCGGATACTCCGATTAGAACCCTCACCGAAGCCCGCGATATTCTTCAAAACATTGAAAAATCGACTGGGGTAAAACCGGCACTTATCTACATCACTTTTGTTCCTGCCACGGCGGCACCTCCTTCAGCTACCGATAAGACTCTATTACCTGCAACATCGCCAGAATCAGACATCCTTTGGCAGTTTAATCCCCAAGGCTTTGCCCTCAGTCAAGCATCCCCGCAACCCGCCGCTACTCCCGCTACCAGTCTCCCCGCCCAAGACAACGACCAACTCGAATTACTTGTCATCACTGCTAAGGGTCAACCGATTCGCAAACGGGTGCAGGGGACAACACGCGAAGAAGTTCTCACAGTCGCTAAACAATTCCGCAGCGAAGTTACTAACCTTAAAAAACCCAATGGCTACCTGGCACCATCTCAGGAACTTTATCAGTGGATGGTGGCACCTTTAGAAGCCGATTTACAAGCCAGAGGTATCCAAAATCTAGTATTTCTGATGGATACAGGTTTGCGATCGCTGCCAATGGCTGCCCTCCACAATGGTCAACAGTTCCTGGTGGAAAACTACAGCATCGGCATGATGCCCAGTCTCAGCCTCACCGATACCCGCTATGTGAGTATCAAAAACACTCAAGTTTTGGCAATGGGCGCGTCAAAGTTTACCGAACTGAATTCCTTACCAGCCGTGCCGATTGAATTATCTATCATCACTCCGACGCTGTGGTCGGGGAAATCTTTCCTCAACGAGAAATTTACGCTAGGAAATCTCAAGGCACAGCGTCAGCAACAGCCTTATGGAATTATCCACCTGGCAACGCATGGCGAATTTAAACCTGGGAAAATCGAAAACTCCTACATTCAGTTATGGGATACCAAGCTACGACTCAACCAGCTGCGCCAATTGGGCTGGAATGACCCGCCAGTGGAATTGTTGGTACTGAGTGCCTGTCGCACCGCACTGGGAGATGAACAAGCAGAGTTAGGCTTTGGGGGCATAGCAGTGCTGGCAGGGGTGAAATCAGTTGTAGCCAGTTTATGGTATGTCAGCGACGAGGGAACTCAAGGATTGATGGCGGATTTCTATGCCCAATTGAAGAAAGCCCCGATCAAGTCAGAAGCTTTACGGCAAGCGCAGATAGCAATGCTCAAGGGGCAGGTACGCTTGGAGGCGGGCGAACTGCGCCTCCCCACAGGAAACATCAAGCTGCCACCCGAACTCGCCAACCGGGGCGACACGCAGCTAACGCATCCTTATTACTGGGCAGCTTTCACGATGATTGGCAATCCTTGGTAAGAGAAGTAAGGGGTAAGGGCTGAGGGCTGAGGGCTGAGGGCTGAGGGCTGGGGACTGAGGGCTGAGGACTGAGGACTGAGAACTGAGGACTGAGAACTGAGAACTGAGGACTGAGGCAGAGAAAATCGTACTTGCATTCAACCCTTCGCATTCGTAACTGATTTGGAAACTCTATTTTTTTCTACGTTTCTATGCGTCCTATAGCCCAGACAGCGCACGACTAAGCGAATCCGCGCCGCTATCGGCTTCGCCAGAGGTTACGGGTTCGCCCTCCATGCACTGGTATTCTCTGGAAAACACAAGGAAGGCGACAATCGAACCCGGTGACTTCGCCCGTCAACAGGTAACTGTGAAGTGTTGTTTGTTTTAGAAGCCACTGGTTCGCCTTTCAGCTTTTTGAAGCTTAGTTATAAAATACTTTCACGCAATGGCAAAATTAGCACTTGCTAATTTAAGTATTGCTACCAAGCTTTAAATTGGTGGTTTCGGCTATTTTAGGAACAGTCTCCAACGTATATCAAACTTAGCTGCGCTTCAACCTGAGGCGTGCCGACAGGAACAGGGGTAAACAGTGCCTAGTGGAAAAATCCACTGCCAGGAACGACTCCCCCATAACCAGGTGACTACACAAAATTGTTGTTTTGAGGAATGCTGCCGTGGAGTCGGGAAAGATTTTGGGCTTTTTCATCGAGGAGGCAAAAGAACACCTCGAAACCCTGGAAAAAGGGCTACTGGATTTGCGAGGCGTAATGGCAGATCAAGAAAGGATTAATGAAATGTTTCGCGCCGCCCATTCTGTCAAGGGAGGGGCAGCGATGCTGGGCTTCAACAGTATTCAAAAAGTTTCCCATCGGTTTGAGGATTGTTTCAAGCTCCTCAAGGAACATCCAGTCAATATCGATAACGATCTGGAGTCCATGTTTTTAGAAGGGTATGACACCCTTAAGCACTTAGTTGACCAGCTTCAGGGGCCATTTGGTCTCCGAGAAGAGGAAGGCGAGAAAATCGTACAAGCAGCAGAACCTAATTTTGTTAAGTTACAGGCACACCTTAACCACCTGCTTGGGGCGGCAGGAAGCGCTCCAGAAGCGAGCAAAACGTCAACTCCAGATATTTCTGCTCAGGTGACTGGGGTTCTAAAACAAATGTTGCCGCTGTTTAAACAAGCAGAAACACCCGCAAATCGTCAACAACTTTGCGCTTTGTGCAGTCGTCTCGTGCAGATGAGTGCTGAAATAAAAACCTGGCAAGTGCTGGTAAGAACTGCAAATCGAGCGATCGCTAATCCCAAAAATACTTATGCCACCTTGGCACCGATTGTAATTAAGGAACTCAAGCAGGCTAGCGATCTGTTGCCACACGGAAAAACTGACGCGATCGCGCCGAGTGCCAGTTTGCGGCTGTTGGCAGCTTCCCCTGAAGCAACTACAGCCCCAATTCCGCCGGCAAAGGTGGCAGTTGGGGAAGGGCCACCCAGCCCAACGGAGTCAAAACCCACTCCGACATCCATCAAACAAATCGCCGTGCCTGTAGAACCTAGGGCGGCGGCAAAGGTTTTGGCTCAAGTGTTTAATAAAGAGCAACTGCTGCTGCTAGCAAAGTTACTCCACCAAGCTTCTCGCTGATTCTCTCTACCACAAAACGCGGCTGTTGCACAAAGCAAGCGGCTACTTTTCCTTTGCTCAACCAGCTACAGAATCAATCGATGGGGCAGTACCCGAAGCACTGCCCCATCGTTTTTTTTGCAATTAGACGAACATTTATCATTAAGCTGTCTTTTGCAATTCAAAAAATAGGTATAAAAACTGCTTTTTCCTTTTACTTTAATTTTTGATTAGGTCAAAACTTTCAGTATGTTTGCGTGTAAAAAATAACGAATACTGACTGGCGAATAACCGATCAATCCTTAGGAATAGTCCTTGTGGTTAATTCCAGAGAACAACTAGCAACAATTTAGCTTTTTGGACATTAAGAAAAGACAAGTATTGTTTAAATATTTAAAAATATATACAGAAATCTAAATATCCTATTCGATTTTTTAACCGAGTTTTAGGGAAATAACTCCTTTTAGGCCAGAAATTCTCATTACTTGTTAAAACTGATACCAATACAAACTCAAAACCCTTAGCTACAGTGATTAGAGTGTAACTTTTAGAAAAAATAAGCATCTATCTATTTGTAGACAAACTTGTTAATCTGGTGGCTTCAAAGACTTAAATAAAATAGTCTGAAAGTTACGACTCAGGGTGTATGCAGCTCCACAGCTAGAAAGGCTATACCAGAGTAGAGACAAAAGGGTGTATCCAGTCCAACGGCTGAACGAGTTAACAAAGATTGCCATAATAAAAACTCCAGGTACTCAGCCAGTGCCTTGATTGAAAGCTATGCGAAGTTTACAAGCGAATCAGCAAGGCGCTGCCCAATCAGCGCCCAGGATGGATACCCTCCCTCAGGCACTTCTGAGCGAACTAGCAGTTGGCGTCTTGGTGATGGGAGCGCAGGGAGAAATACGCTTTACGAATCAGGCGACACTGGACTTGCTGGATTTAACAGCAGACCAGATGCTGGATCAAACGCCGCTCGATCCCGCTTGGCACGTCATCCAGGAGAATGGAACGCCATTTCAGATGAAACTCCACACGGCACCAGTCCGGGCAAAGCAAGCATTGTTGCTGCTTTCGACCCGACAATCGCTGCGAAACCTGGTGCTAGGGGTTTATAGACCGACAAAGCGCGATCGCATTTGGATATCTGTTAACACCGAACCGCAGTTAGATCCAGATGGTTGCGTCGAGCAAGTCGTCTGCACGCTGAGTGAAATCACCAACCACAAGGCAAGCGAACAATTTTCAAAAATCAATGAATGTTTTTCGGGTCTTGGTTCCGACCCGGATGAGAATATTAACCGCATCACGGCATCCGCAGGGGAATTACTAGGCGGTGCTTGGGCAGTCTACAATCGACTGCATCAAGGCTTACTGTGGTCTTGGGGTCAATGGCAGACGCCGTCGGAGTTCCTAAATGTAGGCGATCCGGACGGACATCTCTGTTATGACGTGATTCAGCAGGGAAGCAACCAGCCCTATGTCGTTCAGGATTTACCCAACACCCCCTACGCACACAGAGATCCTTGGGTCATTCCTTACCAACTGCAAACCTACGTTGGACAAGCAGTTAGATGCGCGGGTGAATATATCGGCTCTCTTTGCGTGGTCTATCAGAACCAGTTTGTTCCCACAGAATCTGACAAGAAGCTGATCGGGATTATGGCTGCGGCGATCGGTGTAGAAGAGGAACGCAAGAGGGAAGCAGTGGTGTGGGCGCAAAACGAAGGGAAATGGCGATCGCTACTGCAAAACAGCTCCAATTTGATCACAATTTTGGAAGCGGACGGGACCATCAAATACGCAAGTCCTGCCATTGAGGGCATTTTAGGATACAAGCAAAAAGAATTAATTGGCAAAAATACCTTTGACCTTGTTCACCCAGAGGATGTTTCTTTAGTCAAAAACGATTTTCAAGGCGTCCTCGAAAATTCAACAACTGCTTTATCCATTGAGTTCCGATTTCAGCACAAAGATGGCTCGTGGCGTTATATCGAAGCAACCCACAGCAATCTGGTAATGGATGCGCCAGGGGTTCGCATTGTTGTGAACTCTCGTGACATTACCGATCGCAAACTGGCTGAGACAGCTTTAATTCAATCGGAAGCGCAACTGAGAGACAAAGCAGCCCAGTTGGAACAAGCCTTATACGAACTGCAACAAACTCAAAGTCAACTGGTACAAACAGAAAAAATGTCCAGTTTGGGGCAGTTAGTCGCTGGTGTTGCTCACGAAATTAACAACCCGGTTTCTTTTATCTACGGTAACCTTCCCTACGCGACGGAGTATACTCAAGACCTGCTGCATCTCGTTCACCTCTACCAGCAGGAATATCCACAACCGACACCCGCCATTCAAGAAGCAGCAGAAGCACTGGACATAGATTTCCTCAGTGAAGACCTTCCAAAACTGATGAATTCAATGCAAGTGGGAGCTGAACGTATTCGACAAATTGTGCTGAGCTTGAGGAACTTCTCTCGTCTAGATAAAGCGGCAAGAGAGCCTTTCGATCTTCACAATGGAATTGATAACACTTTACTTTTGTTACAACATCGCTTGAAGCCGAAAGCAGGACGCACCGAGATCCAGATAGTTAAAGAGTATGACAACCTGCCTCGTGTCGATTGCTATGCTGGGCAAATCAATCAGGTATTTATGAATATTCTGAGTAATGCGATTGATGCCCTAGAAGAGTCAATCATTAATGGTGAATGGTCAGTTGCCAGTAGAAAAACAACTGACATTCCTACTATCCGGATTCGCACCGAACTGGCAAATGACAATAAGGTGGTCATTCAGATTACTGATAATGGCCCTGGCATTCCATCGGAAGTGCAGCAACATATATTTGACCCTTTCTTTACTACTAAACCAGTCGGTCAAGGTACTGGCTTGGGGTTGTCAATCAGCTACCAGGTTGTTGTAGAAAAACACGGCGGCGTCTTGAAGTGTCAGTCAGCACCGGGAGAAGGAACGGAATTCTGTATCGAGCTGCCCGTAAATCTTCCCCAGCCGGAAGGAGTGTAAAAATTAGCGAATGGCACTTACTTAAGCATAAAAAGCTTAAACAGAAAAAGTAATTTTTTGGTTGGGTTTCACTATGATTCACCCAATTACTCGCTAAACTTACTAGATGTTAGTTTTCGTGCCTCAACCCAACCTCCGGGCTTATTATAGGCTAATTAACTAAACCTCTAGTTTTGGGGATAAAAAGAAGGAAATGTAGAGACGCGCAGTTGCGCGTCTTTAGCTCGTTGAAGTGTCAAGCAAAAGTGGAAAAGCCCAAATCTGGCGGGACATCTTGAATACGTCCCGACCCTATCGCTTGCAGGGCTGCTTTGAGCGAAACATCACCTGTATAGAGGGCACGACCCACAATCACACCGCTAACTCCCAAAGGTTCGAGTGTTAGTAAACTCAACAAGTCAGTAATCGAACTAACACCGCCAGAGGCAATAATGGGGATGGAAATAGCGTTGGCGAGTTCTCTTAATGCCTCTAAATTAGGGCCAGAAAGCGTGCCATCTCGATGAATATCGGTGTAGATAATGGCAGCAACCCCTAATTGTTGCATTTGCTTAGCCAAGTCGATTGCCGCAACTTCAGACGTTTCTAACCAGCCTCTTGTGGCAACCTGTCCATTCCGGGCGTCAATTCCTACGATAATTTGCCCTGGAAATTCCTGGCAAAGTTCTTCGACCAACTGGGGTTGTTCTACGGCTATGGTTCCCAAGATTACCTGCTTCACACCCATGTTTAGCAGCTGAGAGACTGAGCTTTTGTCGCGCAAGCCGCCCCCTACTTGTATTTCTCCCGGCACTGCCTGTAAAATCGCCTTGATTGCCTGCCGGTTGACCAGTTGACCCGCCTTAGCACCGTCGAGGTCTACGATATGCAACCGGGTTGCCCCCTGTTCTACCCACTGTTTAGCAATATTAGCGGGGTTGTTATCAAAAACTTGCGATCGCGCATAGTCTCCCTGATATAACCGCACGCACCGACCTTCTAGCAAATCAATCGCTGGAATTACATTCATCTTCAGCTATTCAAATAATCAAATGAGTAGAGTGGGCAGCGCCCCCCTACTCAGTCCAGACTATCAGCTAACAGCTATCAGCTAGCAGCTAATTGTTGTGGCGGCAACCCAAATAACTCTTCGAGATAATCAGGCGTAAGCGTTTGGTTCCAGTGACGCAGCTGCACCATGAGTCGGGCAAATGTGAAAACTAATTCCACCGCGTACAAGGCATAGCCAATTTGCAAGACATCGTTCCCTTTCGGGCGTTCGCCCTGGTGATGTTTGAGAATACCCATTAAATTTTTAGTGGTGCCCTGCAAGCGGGTGAGATAGGAATCTCCAAACGCCCAACGGCTAATCCCCCAGAACTTTGCTAGGTGATTGATTTCGTCTTGCATGGGTTGCGCGATCGCTTGTTGCAATGCCCCCGTCGAATGAGCCATTAACCAGAGATATACAGACGTTGCTCCCCACTCGGTTGCGATCCGGGCGATCGCGTGTTTATAAACATCTTCTCGTAGATTTCCACTCGATTCATAGCCTTTTACTGAGTTCGGATGGGATTGTAGTTTATCACCCGTTAATTGTTGATAGATTTTGCTAAAAGTGGGGCGGTGTTGCCGTTCTTCTTTCTCCCATATTCCGACTTCTAGCATCGTGCCATCCGCTGCAAAGGTACCGCCCACAAATCGCGCCATTGGAAAGTGGGCTGCCTGCAAATAATTCCAGCTTTCCATCGCATAAGCGCGAATCGGCGTTTCAATCTCCACCGCATTTGCAACTGTTGCAATAAATAATTCGGGAGCGACACCGATAATTTGATTAGAAGTAATTGCTTGCCAATCAATCGTTTCCCAGCGGCGCTGATGAGGATTTTTAAACTGTCTCGGTAAGTCTGACAGGTTCTGCTGGAGAATCTCCAACGATAGATAGCGCTCAATCAGATAATTAATGCGCGATCGCGTTTGTAAATAATGCGGATGGGGATATTGATTTCCAGCTAGATCGACCGACCGCTCTTTAATGCTAGAATTATTCATAGATTCAGTTCTTCCTTATTGCTTTGACCTTGATTATTAAGTACCTATTCAACCTTCTATTTAGTATCTTTGTAACAGCATTCTGATATTCAAAAGCTTATATTTTTGATAAAAATTGATACTTACAGGACAAATTTAGTATCGAAGAGCAATCCGGATTTTTTTTAAATTTTGTGACACATAAAAAATTGACATACTCCGAAAGTCTTAAATTAGCGATCGCTTAGCGATTGCCAATTACTTTAATAGGCGATAGATGCCATTTTCCTTAAACTGCTGCTTTTTGGTAAAAACGGAGAACAGTTTGTGACAGTTTAAGCAGCGACCTCCTAGGGAATAGCGGACAATTAGCAATGAGTACCCAGTAAAAAAGGGTGGACAGTGCCCACCCTTCTGACTTTATTCACCCTTATGAGGACGGTGCTAGTTCCTCCAAAATCGTAAATCTCACATGATTTAGAGATAATTCTCCAATAGAAACGGACTGCTTATTGACTCTTTCCCCATGACTCATCAAGCTTTCAAAGGTGATACCTTTGCCCATTTCAGCGTGATACCAAGCTAAACCCATGAAAAACCGCGATGGATAGGGGCCTTTTTCGACCACATCATCCGGATTGGATTCCATCGGCAACCAACCAAATCCAGGCAGGTAGAACTCCATCCAGACATGATTAAAATCAGGTTGCAGGGGCAAATTCATCAATTCAGGATGGGGAGGGCACTTGTAGCGACCTACCGTGCGGCAGGCAATGCCATTCAGCCGCGCCAGGGCAAGTAAAACCCCCAGGTACTCACCGCAGGAACCAACACCCCTTTCTAAGGCGACATCTGGCGGGTCAATGTAGGGCTTAATCCCGTAGGAAAGATGGTCATAGACATAGTTGCGAATTTTGAAAATTTTCCGCAGCATATTCGTTTCGCTGCCAATCGCTTCCTTGGCGGCCTTGAGGATGATATCGGTGTCCATTGCCAAATCATCATCATCCGTCAGATATTTGCTGCGTAACTCAGGCGGGAGGTCGGGAAGTTTTTCGGCATCTCTGGGCGTCAGGCGATATTTGATGCTCCAGACTTCTATCAGGGCTTTCCAGCCAAATATATGGCGATCGCCGGTTTTGAGACTGTTAAATTTAAATACAGCCACCCGCTGTCCGTCTTGAATTTCTTCCGTGAAAGGCAATCCGACGGCTTCAATTTTTCTGATCTTCTGCCGATGAGTCTCCGAGGGTAGAGCAATTCGCCACTCCACATTTTCTAAATCCACCTCGTCGAGGGGGGAAAGTTCCTCGACGTAGGAAATTTCCATCAGATAACCATTCGAGAGAGCGTAGTGTTCAGCCTCGTTGTAGTAAAAATACAACGGGTGAATAAACGTGCGATCGCGGTACTGTAATTCGTAATTCGGGTCGGCGTTCGGGTTATCGCGCAGGTAAGGCTCCTCACCTGCATAAGCTACGTAGAGAATATCTTTCCCAGTCTGAGGATCTGTGTAAAAAGCTAACCCTGTCGGGCACTCAAAAGGCGTCAGTACGCTGAATTTGATCTCACCTGTAGCTCGGTCAAGGCAGTAAACTGTTTGCTCAATGCTATCGGAAACCCAGAGTTCCTCTCCCTTGACTGTGATATTTTCTACCCCTACTCCAGGCGCATAAAACCGGGTAATCTCTTGACCTGTCTCACGACTAAAAACAAGAATATATCCCGCCTTCTGGGAAGTCACGTAAACAGTTGATTCCCAAACAGCAACCCCATTTGCTAGGTAGGGCAAGGTGACAAAAGACTGAGGCGTCAAATCAGTGGTAGAGATGCCATTAATGGCGTTTGGACAAAAGAAAACCCCATTTTCCTGGGTACACCAGAGAGTATCTTCCCAAAGAGCTAACCCAGTTACGCCCAGAAAATCTGGCAGATGATTGGCATTGAGTATAGTAGTGTTGTCACTCTTCGGATCGATTTGCAGCAGATACCCGTTAGTGGCGTCAATGGCGATAAGTGTATCTTTCTGAGAAGCAATGCCATGTATGGCAGCAGCTGCAATCGGTCTAATTGTCCGATGCCAAGGATTTTCTTTGAGTGGTAGAGCCGCTGAATCAGGAATCATCTCAAATCTCAGTGAAGTTTATGTAGAAGTGGATACCCAGGGAGGCAGAGGGGTTTGAAAGTTGGGATTTGGGATTATGAGGATTTAGTCAATCTAGAATAGCGATCGCCACTCTCAAATTGGTTTGACCCTAGTCTTAGCCCAAGTTACCAAAAATGCAACCAAGACAACTGCTTTATACGAACTTGAGTACGATCTTATTTGTCTGTGTCAGCCGGGAACTCTAACAACGGTTAGGACTTCTTTAATTAATGACCCAACTAAGGATTGAGCCGACCCATTGCCTTTAAATGCCCCCACTGGGGATTCTTGCAGAAGGGCAGACTTCATGACTCGATGTCCGAATAGAAAAACAAATTTTCCGTACATGAGTTTGATATATAATTATGGACACGCGATCGGACGAGCTTGCTGCTCCAAAGCGATATCAATCTAGCGATTGGTTGTTAAACAGAACGTTCAAAAGTGTGAGAGTGCAGAGCCATCCACAACTGTCTGGATGGGCAAAATCTTCAGGCACTCCGCTTGAAAAGGTCTGGAGATTGGAAGAGACCGGATTAATGAGGTCTACACAAGAAACTACAGTGCCGCAAAAATTAGGGGTCGATCGCGATACGCTCCCTAAAGGAGAAACCCTCGGCAAAATTCAACCCAATTTCAATTTTTTAAGTAGACTCGTTGAAGTAAAAATCCCACAGCTTAAGTTCTGGGAAGTGTCAACAGAAAACAGTTCTAGCATGATTTGGATGAAACGCTACTCACAGATTACAACACTGGCTGTTTCCTTAACGCTCGGACTGGTTCTGAACGTGCCTTCCCAGGCACAGGCACAGCCTGCCTCACTCAGCCGTAGCTTACTACCAGATACTTTAAACTTCAAGCCGCCAGAGCGAGGCACCCCTGATGGCAGAGAACAAGGTGCAACCCGCCAACCCATCCCTTGCACGCAAGGTCTCACTGCCTTAACACCCTTGGGTGTTGGGTTAACAGTTGCAGAGTATCCAACCTTTTCATGGTATATGTCTACAACGTCAGCTCGGTCAGCGGAATTTGTGCTGAGGGATGCAAGCGATCGAGAAGTCTACAAAGCGAATTTTGCGATCGCGGGAAAACCTGGCATTTACAGCCTCAACCTTCCTCCATCCGCCAATTTACCACCCTTGGCGCAGGACAAGGAATATCATTGGGACGTCTCGGTGATTTGTGATGCTAACAGCCGGGAGAAAGATATTGTCGTAGGGGGTGCGATCAAGCGCATCGCACCAGATTCAGCCTTAGTCAGACAAATCCAGCGAGCCACTTTACAAGAGCGCGTTGGTCTTTATGCACAAGCTCGCCTTTGGCATGAGACACTCGCTACCCTGCTGGAGCTACGCCGCTTGAATCCTAACGATTCTACCCTGGCATCTGACTGGAAAAAGCTGTTACTGTCAGTTGAACTGAACAAGGTTGCGAGCGAGCCTCTAGTTCAGAGCGCAGCTAGTCGAAGAACGACTGGCTCAAACTAAAACAACCAGTCTTTGGGTTGTTATATCTGCTAAAAATAGGAATATTTGACCCACTTGTTCAGAGTTTTCAACTCCAAAATGCGACTCGATGAAGGCAGAAAGCCGAGTTCGGATCGTGAAGAAAACGATGTAGGGGTTGGGTAGTCAGTCAATCAAGGGCGGGACAATCGAATCTTGTTGGTTGAACCGCACCTATCTATTCAAAACTCAAAACTCTTTGGAGCAGTTCTGCTATGGACTGGATGAAGTCCCCTAGGTTAAAACGAGCCTTAGCTATCTCTATGGAAGTGGCACTGCTCACGGGTTTCTCAACTCTGATAGGGACACCACCAACACTACTCGCCCAAGGAATGCCCGATCGGTGGATAGTTGCTGGATATAATCCACCTAAAACCGTTGGGGCACCAGGGCGCAGAGAAGGGGGCGGAACTCGCAGTCCTGGAAGTTGTCCGGCGGCAGGCAAGCCCCTCACTGCACTGATTCCTGCCAATAACATTGGGCTTACCGTCGCCGCATATCCGAGCTTTTCATTCTACGTCCCTCCAGTGCCTGCCCAAGCCTCGCCACTGGCACTAGAGTTCGTACTGAAGGATGAAAAAAACGATCGAGAGATTTATACAACAACCTTCATGACTACGGGAAAGGGGGGTATTGTCAGCATAAGTCTTCCGACTTATGCTGGATTACCACCCTTGGAAGTCGGTAAGAATTATCAGTGGTTCTTGTCAATGGTTTGCGATTCCGAACAGCGATCGCTCGATGTTTTTGTACAAGGTTCGATTCAGCGGGTTCCACAAACCGCGCAGCTTGATAATCAGTTGAGGGTGGCTACACCGAATAAGCGCCCAGATGTTTATGCAGAGGCGGGGATGTGGTTTGATGCCTTAACTACTCTGGCAGAACTGCGCCGCTCCAATCCGAACAATTCCGCTTATTCTGCTGAGTGGGAACAACTCTTGAAGGCAGTTGGACTGGACAACATTGCCAAAGAGCCTTTGCTTCCCAGTATGACGACATCTGCTAGCCAAACGACACCCTTTCAGCGCTTGAGAGAAAATCAATAGTTTTGAATGAACTGCTCCCTCACTTTAAGGATGAAAATATACTTAATTTCTCATCCTTGAAGACTCAGCAGGCAATGGGGCAGGGAAAAAGCCTATGCCCCTACCACTTAGCACTGCAATTTTCTGTAAATACGAAATGAACGGCTAGAGGACAGGATAAAGCTGAAGGCTGGATATCTAAACTCCACAAGTGTCCCGGCTTATATCAATTCACTTTATTGGGGCTGTACTTTAATTCTTGCAGCCCTTTTTTCTAGCGATCGCGTTGTGGCGCAGATGCACTCTCTTTGCAGGGATTGGTGTCTCTGAAGTACCATCTTTTGTGAAATTGTACTATAACCTTTTACCTTAATATCGCCTAAAATAGATTGCTGAAAGTGGCTACTGGCAAGACTTGTACCATCCAAAATCGGCAATTCAAAATTTCAAATCCTATAGAGGGACGCATCACACTTTTACCCTCTCGCCATTATTACCTCGTACTCTCAGCAGGATATTCTGGATAGCAGGCTGGGGGAGAAAATTAGCAATTCCGTCCTGGTTTAGCCCAAACTGGGTAAAGCTGTCGGAAAAATACGTTCACTGGCTGAATAATAGTGCCGCAGGTGATATCGATCCGTTTGTCTTGGGGATCGCGAATCCAGCCTGAAATGAGAGTGCGCGTGCAATCAGGTGCAAAAGTCAGGTGCAAAAGTCATTGATTGGGCGTTTGAGTGTGGTAGCAAACCGATCTTGTTCGCGAGCAAATTAGCTCGCCTTCCGAAGGCACAATGTAACTAGCAAAGAGGCGACGCCATTGACAGATGATGGCATAATGAAAACATAAAATTGAGTCTTCAGATAGATGCAATTTTGGTGAAAACCGCAAAATCATGCCGCTCGTTTGCTTGCAAAAGTAACATTCTCGCTCCTAAAAGCGAGAATGTTACTTTTGGAGAGAGAAAAGGAAAAAAGTTGAATTAAGTAAAGAAAATACGGATTGGATACAAAAAAATTGTATTAATTGAAGTTTTTAGACAATTCAACCCGTGGAGAACACAGCTACCATGCGTTCAAAATTTCAATGGTTTTGGTGTGGAGTGTTAATTGAGGGTGCGATCGCTTGTGTCTCTGCCAGCGGTGCTAATGCCAAAACACTACCGGCAACGCCCGATCTGAATGGATTGAATTTTCATCGCGAAATGGAAACGATGAAAGCGTTTTCCAGCGACGAGAGAGCAAAAAAAGAACCCGCTAGGCGTTCAGTTGCCCCGTCAAAGGGCATACAGCAAAAGCGCGTGGGAGTTGTTCAGCCTGAGCCAGAGAGGTCTGAAAATAGGCGGCTGCAAGCGCAGACTCTACCGGCTTCACCGCAGAACCAACCCCAGCTAAATCAACCCCTGCAACCCCAATCCGATCCTAACCGCGATCGCTTTCCGCAGCCTGCACCCCTCCCAGAACCTCTGCCGGAAGAGTCACCGTCGCCCGTACTGACGCCGCCGACGCCAGCACCCGATTCTGCACCGTCCTCAGCCACGCTTGAGGTGAAAAAGATTCAAGTCACTGGCAGCACCATCTTTGGGGCAGAACAGCTGAACTCGATTACTCAAACTGTAGAGGGGCGGACTGTCACCCTAGAAGAACTCAGAAACGTTGCCGATGCGATTACCCAGTTGTACCTCAATCAAGGCTTCATCACCTCAAGAGCCATCCTGGTAGACCAAGCCATTACGGATGGTGTCGTCCAGATTCGCGTCATTGAAGGCAGCCTAGAAGAGATTAGGGTAGAAGGAACGCGCCGGTTGAATTCAAATTACGTGCGATCGCGCGTGCGTTTGGGGGCTGGCAAACCGCTCAATACGGGCAAGCTAGAAGATCAATTAAGGCTATTGCGCGTCGATCCTCTATTTAAAAATGTAGAAGCCAGCCTCCGCTCTGGGAGCGGGGTGGGTCAAAGTATTCTCGTCGTTCGCGTTACCGAAGCCAACCCCTTTTATGGCAGCTTCGGCGTCGATAACTACTCGCCTCCGAGCGTTGGTTCCGAACGATTGGGCGTCAATCTGGGTTATCGCAACATCACCGGCATTGGAGATGAAATTTTTGGCTCCTATTACCATACGACCACAGGCGGCGCTGATGTTCTTGACTTAAACTATCGGGTGCCACTCAACGCCATGAACGGCACCTTGCAACTGAGATATGCTCCCAACCGAAATAGAGTCACCCAAGCCCCTTTTGAAGTTTTCGACATTCGGGGAGAATCGCAGCTTTATGAAATTAGTTATCGACAGCCGTTAATCCGCTCACCGCGTGAAGAATTTGCCCTTTCTTTAGGCTTTACTCACCAGAATGGTCAGACTTTTACTTTTGCAGGGCCAACCCCGTTTGGTTTTGGCCCCGACGAAGAAGGTCGGAGCCGCACCAGCGTGATTAAATTTGGGCAAGATTATCTGCGTCGGGATGTTAAGGGTGCTTGGGCATTGCGATCGCTTTTTAGTCTTGGCACTGGCTTATTGGATGCCACCATCAATCCCGACCCCATACCCGATGGTCGGTTCTTAAGCTGGCTGGGCCAAGTGCAGCGAGTTCAAGTCCTGAATAACAATAATTTCTTAATTGTGCAAGGAGATATTCAGCTATCAACCAGTGGCTTATTACCCTCCCAACAGTTTGTAATTGGCGGCGGTCAATCGTTGCGCGGCTACCGACAAAATGTGCGTGCTGGTGACAATGGAGTGCGACTTTCAATTGAAGATCGCATTACCGTTCAGCGAGATGAAGCCGGTGCCGCCACATTGCAGTTTGCTCCTTTTGTGGATGTGGGTTGGGTGTGGAATGTGTCTGATAATCCCAACGATGCCACGTTACAGGATGAGAGATTTTTAGCAGGTGCTGGCTTAGGGCTAATCTGGCAACCTCTGCCCAAGCTAAATATACGACTAGACTATGGCATTCCACTGGTTGATATTGAAGACCGTGGCGAAAATGCCCAAGATCGGGGATTTTATTTCAGCGTTAACTATCAATTTTAGAAAGAATTAAAAATTAAAAATTGAAGAAATCCTCATTTTTAATTTTTAATTCTGCATTTTGCATGGATTACCACGGGTTGCCAATCATCGTAAAAGCTGCCCAATAATAAGGATGAGATAAATTTTGATTCTCCAGCTTCGCGAGTTCGGGCGTTAGAACTACATCCCCTCTGGGAGTTTGCAGTTTACCTCCCTGTATTCGCACTTGCCCCTTCAGCATCGCTACCTGTGCTTGCCGCAGTGCCTCCACTCTCACGGAGGCTTTTTTCAATTCTTGGTAAAATTCCGTCATCAATCCCAAGGTGCCTTGGTCGCTGACGTACCAAAGACTTGCCAGCGCTGATTTGACTCCTGCCTGCACCGCTAACCCAGCAAAACCCAGCTCCGCCTGCTCATCACCCAGCGCAGTGCGGCAGGCACTCAAGACTAACAAATCCACCGGCGGGTCATTCCAGTCAAGCTGTGGTAGTTGGTTCAAGGACAGCTTCGTGTCCCATAGCTGAATGTAGGAGTTACTCGGATCTCCGGGTTCAAATTCTGCATGGGTTGCCAGGTGAACAATTCTAAACGGTTGTAGGCGGCGCTGGGTCTTGAGATTTTTGAGAGTGAAGGCGTTGTTGAGGAAGGATTTACCAGGCCACAACTCAGGTGTAATGATTGATAACTCGGTTGGCACAGCGGGAAGCGGGTCTTGGTCGGGAAATTCCGATGCTCCCATTGCCAAAACTTGAGAGTTTTTTAGGTTGCGTTGGAGAGTGTCCGTTAGGCTAAGACTGGGGATTAAGCTGACGCTGTATTTCTCCACCAGAAATTGTTGACCATTATATAAAGCTGCAAATGGTACAGAACGCAACCCACTATCGGGCACGAATACGAGATTTTGGATGCCTCTAGCTTGTAAATCGCCTTCTAGCGGAGCGATTAGCCACTGATACAGTTGCTTGGCTGAGGTTAGGTAAGTGGGAGTGCGTCTGATCCGAATGACTTCCTTGCGAAATTGCTCGGCGACTTTGAGAACTTGCGTTCGCGAAGCGTATGCGCCTTGCGCTCCTAGCACGGCTCCCGATAACCGCTTGCGGATGGGTGGACCCTCTGCCGTTACCAGCACTACTTCCAGCTCGTCGCTCTGAGGGCTAACGGCTGTAGAGGCTGGGGTTTCCTGCCCCTGCTGAGTGTTGAGTGAGAGGGATTTTTCAGTCCCTTGTACTCTCCTACTTTCCTGCACCTCTGGGGCAATAGTTTTGGGAACAAAAGCAACATACATCAGCGCTGGTCTGACTCCCGTCTCTGTTTCAATTCTTGCGAGAGTCTGACGAGCATCAAGCAGAGAATTAACACGAGTAGGAAGATTATTGAGACCGAAATATTCGGCAAATTGACGAGTAAAAATTTCTTCGCGTTCGGTCACGACCGCGTCAATTTCAATTGCCGGAATATCCGGCGGGAGTTCTGTGGGTGGCTCCTCTTCTGGGTCGTCGATTAAGATTGTGGGATCGATTATTTGATCGGGATCGGCAGTAATTAATTGAATGTTTCCCTGAGTGTCTGGCCCAGGAAAAGATTGGAAGGTCGGAATCGTGAATTGTCCATTGTTCAGCGCTCCGGCTGTCCCGTTCGTTGTTGGATTTCCAACTAAAAAAGGAACTAAATTATTGCCGCCACCATGCTGGATAGCGATCGCGCCTCCTCCAATTCCTCCGGACGTAGAGATACTGGCAGAGATCCCATCTTGGTCTAGAAAAGTGCCCGTAGCTTTGAAAAATTGACCAGTTGCAATGTTAACGTTTCCCCCCACGCCATTCGTTCCCCCTTGGGCATTGATGGAGGCAACTTGAATATCTCCAAGCGGATCGAGGGTGACAGATCCCCCATTCCCAATTGCTGAACTAGAGTTGATGACTCCAGCGTTGATTTCGTTCAGAGCCAAAAGCGCGATCGCGCCCCCGTTACCAGCGTTGGAAGAGGAATTAATAGAACCAGCAATATTAATTGTCCCTGTTGGACTATTGGGTGAAGTAATATTGTTAATTTTGTCAAGTGCCGAAAGAGTAATTGCACCTCCATCTCCAAGATTTGATGAAGAATTTAAAAAACTTTTAATGTTAATTGAACCTGCTGTACTCGTTAGAAAAATATTGCCGCCATTACCTGAGTCAGAAGTTGTCAAAATCCCGTCTAAGGGCGAACTCAGGATATTAATATCCTTAAAAGCGGACATCGTTACAGAACCCCCATGTGCCCCTAAAAAAGTGGCAGAAGTATCGATTTTTCCGAGGACTGTAATGTTGTTAGCAGAAGCCAAATTCACAGAACTCCCTAGTGGGGGCAAGGAAGTTTTAGAGGTGGCTCCCTGCACCACGACATCACCAGCGTCTACCTGGATGTTAGATCCAGACAGTTTCACCTCCCCAGTGCCGCTAACCGTTACTTTTGTGGCATTGTTAGCGCCTCCACCTGTGAGTAACTGGGGCAAAGAGAGAGGAGAAGCGATGGAGAGGGGGAGAGAAGGCGAGAGAGGTTGAATCTCTAAACTCAGCAGGTTTCCCGCCTGAGAAAGGCGAACCATCTTTTCACCGGGTACAGATGCAACCGCGATCTTCCCCCCAGGTGCCGAGAGATTACCGACGGAGACAACCGTGCCACCGAGTAGATTGAGATCCTGCCCATCTTTAACGGCTAGCTGTGCCTCGTTGACAATCGCTCCGGGAGTTTGAGGGGTGGCGAAGGCAAAGGTATTGGGCGTCCCTACCAGCGCCGCATAGCTATTAGAACCGATGGCATTAAACCATCCTGAGTCAAATTTAATTCCAGTCGCTGTGGTAGCGGTGAAGCTTCCAGGTACGTTCAAACTAGCTCCTGCGCCAAAAACGATCCCAGCGGGGTTCATCAAGAAGAGGTTGGAATTGCCGCCAGAGACTTGGAGAAGCCCATTGATGACTGAGGGATCGCCCCCCGTAACGCGCCCCAGGATATTTTGAATGGATGGGCTAGAAATGAAGTTGGCAATCTCACCTTGGCTAAGACCAAATTGGGTGAAGCTGTGGAACAAATTGGTATTATCAGCGGATGTCGTGCCTCCTTGGATGTCGTATTGGGTTCCATTAGGCTTCACAATGGTGCCGGTGCTGTCAGTCGCCGGGACGATCGATTGTGCCTGCACGCTCAGAAAGCAAACGGATATTCCCAATGCCAGATGTGGAAGGGCAAAAAGCAAAAAGGCGATAGATTTTGACCTTTTCCTTTTGACTTTTCCCTTTTGTCGTGCTAACAACAATTTAATTATTTTGACAATTGATTTCATAAGGCCGCTCCTAAAAGGAAACACGTTCCTCAAGTCTTTAGATTTTTCAACGCTAGCTTTTGGGGCAACTTTTGCGCTAGAGGCAGTGTTGAAATGGCTACAGGCTTTTGTTTATAGTGTTTGGACAGTGTAAAGGGAGAAGTCCTCGCTCTGCGGTAAATTGCCGTATCGTCCTGTCCGCCAAAACTAATTAGGAAGGATATAAAAAGAATGGATTTCACCACCACTCAATCAATGAACAGGAGTTTGAGCGCCAACTCATCGCTTTTAGGAGATAAGCTAGTGAATTAGCCAGCTCCAGCCTGCCCATCTGGAGAAAGCTCAAGTCGGGCGGTAACACGGACAGAGCAATTACCGATCGGATTTTCCGGTTTCTTCCCAAGTGCCGGACTATCCACAAATTGCGTAAAGCAAAGCGATCGCTTCTATCGAATCGCTTCCGGGTGCCAAAGAAAGTAAAAAATAAATAGTAGAAACATTCTTTGTTTGGGAAGCGGTACACCCCGCCCCGCTTTCCCCCAACCCTCAAAAGGGAAGGGTGTCCAGCGGAAATTTTTATGACTGACGCTTTTGCCCTTAGATGGCACCGCACCCTGATTGTTCCTGCCACGCTGCTGGCTCTTTGTCTGACCACTATATCAGCCAGAGCGCAAAATAAGGTGTACAGCCCAATTCCTGTACCGGCAAACAACGAAGTTTCCGACACGCTGACTGAAAAAGATATTCCGACTGGTGAGGGAGGTTTTGCTCGTGATTACGTGGTGAGTCTGGATGCTGGAGATCAGGTAGCGGTTGACTTGATCTCTGATAGTTTTGACACGATTGTGACGCTGATGTCGTCGGATGGCGCTACTGTGGCGGAAAATGATGACGGTCCCGACGGCAGCACTAACTCGCTTTTATTTTCCCGCATTACCGAGCCGGGTGATTATATTATTCGGGTTCGGGCTTTTGGGGAAACAAGTGGCGGTTCTTTTAAGCTCAAGGTAACGCGCCTAAAACCAATGTGAGTAGAAAGTAGAAATTTTGAATTAGTTGAATTATAAGTGTTGAGTTTTAAATTTAAAAAATCACTCAATACTTATAATTCATGAGTCTCAAATCCGCTCAAAATTTAGGCTGAACTTTCCATGCCAAGCTTAAAATGCTTATCTGACAGAAGTTTAGCGAAACTATTAGAACTTCTTATCAGTTGGTAGCGGTAATGAGTCATCAGAGAGTAGAGGGAAGGACGATGGAGAGATGGGTACATCTGAATTTTCGATGCGTTTGCCCTGTTTTCCAGCCCAAGCGCGATCGCTAGTTATCTTGCCCCTAATCTTCTAAGTGCAAGGAACTAACAGAAATCCAAAATTTAGGGGAGACTAATTAACTTTGGTTCTGTGAAATTAGATTTTACAGGGTAGTCAAGGGAATCATCAATTCCGATATCGTCAATATTTATATTTATGAATTGAGGAAATCCATGAAATCACCTCTTAGAATCGACTCTTTGTTTTTTGCAGGAATTGGAATTTTTACTTTAGCCTGGTTTGTTTGCCATACCGAGAGTTATGTTCTGCCTTATCCTTTAATTGATACAAAATTACCTCCAGGCTTTTCAGAAGAAAAATTCTCCAGTATCCAATTAGGAATGGGCAAAGATGAAATTTTAAAAATCTTACCTGCTCCCGAACATAGCCTCGATCGTGAGAATTGGAGTTATGGTGTAGATGGTGCAGCTCTTTGGGGTGATTTTGCTTGGATTTCGTTTGAAATGTCTTTTGATAAAGAAGGCAAAGTAATAGGGAAAAAACGCTACATTAATCCTGATTAACTGAATATATACCCCCTTTAAATAAATACACAGAGCGCTTTTCTCAACCATTCGATAGCTGGGGTTAATGTGTTACGGCACTATTTCAGCGAGGCGTTGCTGAAGTAGTTGAGGAAATTGGGCGTAGTATTTTTGATTGAGTGGGGAAGGATGAGGGAGTGGCAGTAGCATCACTGAACGTTGATGTATATTGCCTTCTGTGTCCTTCGCCTGAAGCGTAACTTGAATGCTGGCAGAGTAGCGATCGCTTCTTGTAAAAAACTGCTTCAATTCACCCTTAGCCGCATAAGGGGCAAACCAATTAAATGCTTCATTTCCCAAAGTGATAATTTTATCCCCTTGCCAATGCAATACCAATAATCGCTCTAAAAAGGGGCGAAATCGTTTTTTCACAGCCTCAGCGTATGCTTTGTTCCCCGGTGGTTTGTAAGGCACGGTATTTGTCAGTAAAACGCGATCGAGGACAACCTGTAAATCGGTATCCTTATTGGGTTCGGTGGCTGTGATCGCACTGTACAAACCCCGACGCACAAAGCCACCAGCAGCACCGCAAAGCGGTTGACGTGCCCGTACTTCATCTTTTCCCAAATCGCGGGCAAAAAAGCATAGCTTGCTCTCTAGATTGCCTGCATAGAGAATTGGCTGCGTAGGCTCCAAACTCGCTGCCAGATACACAGGTTCATCAACGGGAAATGTTTCCCGTTGCGCTTCCTGCTGGATATCTGCAATTAACTGTTTAATGTCTGACATAACGTTTTATCTTACTTAAGATAGATGCAATAAATTATGTTTGTAAACACCAAATCTATTGAATGATACGATGTTGGCAATTTAAGAGACTATCCTATACAACGTCTAGATTAAAGGGCAAATTAAAAGCTACAGTGTTTTAACGACTAAGTTTTAACGACTAATTACGATTTGGAGTTTCCTATGGCGATAGAAACCACCCTAGATGAAGCTTCCATTAAGCAAAGCTTGGAGCAATTTCTGCTAGTGTTGTCTATTTCCTTGAGTGTGGCGACACTCTCGCGAATTTTCAGTTGGTTACGCCAAATTCCTTACACATTGCTGCTGGTAATTGTCGGGTTATTTTTAGCATTTGTAGATGTGCGGTTGGTGAATCTGTCGCCAGAATTAATTCTAGAGATTTTTTTGCCTCCCCTACTATTTGAAGCTGCTTGGAATATCCGTTGGCGAGACTTGAAAGATGATATATTTCCCGTCACTTTGTTTGCCATTGTCGGTGTCATCATCTCGGTTGTTGGTATTGCATTTCCTCTCAATTGGCTGACTGGACTTCCTCTTACAACTGCCCTCCTTGTCGGTGCTTGTTTATCTGCTACCGATCCCGTTTCCGTAGTAGCTTTGTTTCGGGAACTGGGTGCTGGCAAACGCTTAACAATGTTGATGGAGGGAGAGAGTTTATTTAATGATGGCGTGGCGGTAGTGGCGTTTACGTTGCTAGTGGGAATCCCGCTGGGAACCAATGAGTTTGCACTAGACACTACAGTTGCTAGTTTTTTAGTATTTGTTGGTGTTGGGATTGGAATTGGCAGCTTAGTTGGTTTTGGAATTTCCTATCTTACCCAACGTTTTGACTTGCCATTAGTAGAACAATCACTTACGCTTGTTTCCGCTTATGGCACTTATTTGATAACAGAAGAGCTGGGTGGTTCTGGGGTAATTGGGGTTGTCACGGTTGGCGTGATCTTGGGTAACTTTGGCTCTCGCATTGGCATGAACCCGCGCACCCGGTTATTGGTATCTGAATTTTGGGAATTTTTAGCATTTTTTGTCAATTCCATCGTTTTTCTTTTAATTGGCGATCAAATCCACTACTCGCGTCTAGTAGAGAATTTTAGTCTGATTGCGGTGACGATTGGGGCGGTATTGGTAACGCGAGCAATTGCCATCTATGGACTCAGTGCTTTGAGCAACTGGCTAGTTAAATCTCAAATAGGTTGGCGAGATCAAACAATACTTTGGTGGGGTGGTTTAAGAGGCTCAGTTTCAATTGCCTTGGCGGTAAGTGTACCCATTATCTTACCAGGAAGAGAGGAAATTATTGATATGGTGTTCGGCGTTGTGTTGTTTACTCTGTTAGTTCAAGGTTTGACAACTCAGTGGTTTTTGGAAAGATTAGGACTGATTGGAGATCAGCCGGTACGCCAGCAATATTCAGAGGCGATTGCCCGTCGCGTTGCCTTAAATCGAGTGTTGAATTATTTATTGGAAGCTGGCAAAGAATTAGAAATCGATCAGGAGTTTTATCGTTACGAGTTAAATCTGGTTCAAGGACAACTCAAGAGTATTGAGGAGGAAATTGAGAAGTTGCAAAATCAATATCCTCAGTTGCGATCGCTTAATATGCAACAACTGCGAGAAAAACTCTTAGATATTGAAGCCGACACCTACGCTGAACTGATCCGTGCAGGACGTTTGAATAATCGACTCTCACCCGTCATGCAGGAAATTTTAACTGAATCAACAGAGGATGAAAGGAAATAAACTGGAGCGCGATCGCACCCTAAAAGAAAATCCTCTCTTTTCTAATTGCTCTATGATTACGATCTGGGGGCAATTCGTTTTTTTAATATATATTGTTGCTGTTTCTTGATACTCGTCACACCCATTTACTTTTTTCCCGCTTCACTAATCGCTTTTCTTCTAGCAATCCTACTTGAGTTGTGAGATGCTAGGCGGAGAGTATCGCCGCAAAGCCGACAATTAAGAAAGCTTAATTTGAACTTCAAATTTTTAATAACTTCGCCGTCTCTTGCGGCGTAACCAAAGTATTTGCACACAAAATTCCCGAAGCAGCAACAGCGGGAACGCCAATTCCTGGCATCGTACTATCTCCCACACGATACAATCCAGAAATCGGCGTTTGTGTGCCAGGAAATGTCCCTTGACCTGCTGCAATTGCAGGGCCATAAGTTCCCTGATAGCGGCGTAAGTAATAAGCGTGAGTTAATGGTGTACCAATAAGTTCTAATACAACGCGATCGCGTATATCCGGAATCACCCTCTCTAACGCACGGAATAGAGATTGCGATCGCTCTTTTTTCCTCTCCTCATACCCTTCATCTCGTTGCCATCCCTCATAAGGTTCTAATGTGTAGGCGTGAACTACATGATGTCCCTCTGGTGCAAGATTAGCATCCCACACCGAAGGGATAGAAATCATGCAAGTATTCCCCGGTTCAGTAATATCTTTACTCGCATCGTGAACTACCACATGATGTCCCGTCAGATTTTCCAAACCCTCAGCGCGGATGCCTAAATGTAAGTGCATAAAGCTGTCAACCGCTGGCGTTTCTAAAGATTGTTGACGATAAGACAGCGGCAAACCTTCTGGGCGCAATAACTTAGTATAAGTATCCCAAAGGGTAGCATTAGAAATTACAACAGGTGCATTAATAACTTCACCATTCTTTAACTTAATGCCTGTCACTTTGCCCGATTGGATTAGTATTTGCTCAACATGAGAATTTAATTTTAATTCGCCACCCCAACGCTTTAAACCGCGCACTAAAGCATCAACAATTGCGCCACTTCCTCCAACGGGATACTCGACACCAGCGCGAGAACGTTCTCCCAGCATAAATGCCACTTCTGGGGCAATTGTTCCGTGCGCCTTAAGTCCAGAAAGTAGAAAACATTCCAAGTCAATTAAGCGCCGCACCCAAGGATCTCGTACCTCTCGATCCATCACATCGCCAACAGAACCTTGAACGATTCTCAGATGCGGTAATAGTTTTAATACAGATGGTAAATATCGTCTCAAAATTACTGTTATCATCTGCCAATCTGCTCTCAAAGCAATGGTAGGAATACCGCGCAATGATTCGTAAAGAGGGAGTAAACGTTTTTCAAATTTTTCTAATTCTCTTGCACCTTGAGGTGTAATTTTAGCAACAGTTTGTCGATAGCGTTCAGCATTGCTGTAAACGGGAAAGGTGCCTTCAGGAAAATGGTAATGTCCTAGGGGATCGTAGGGAACCGCTTGCAACGATTCTCCCAAAAGTTCTAACACTTGCTGTAATGGATTTAGACCGCTTCCAGGGGTGAGTCCGCAATAAAATGAGGGGCCAGAGTCAAAATGGAATCCCTGCCGAGAGAAACTGTGTGCAGCGCCACCAGCGATCGCGTGACTTTCGCACACTAGCACTCGTTTTCCGTAACGGGCAAGTAACGCCCCTGCGGTTAAACCGCCAATTCCGCTACCGATAACAATTACATCTAAACTCATGTTATGACAATCTCATTTAATTTATGAACACTATCTTTTTTAAACGAATCGCCTTAGCGTTAGCGAAGCCATGCGCGTTAGCGCTTTAGAAGCTGAGAACGCAGAGGAAGAGAAAAGAGATTATTCTTTAAATAGATTGGATTTATATTAGGGAGATTTATTGGATAATTATATTAATAGCTTGTGGAGCTAATCTTTATGGTACAGCACAACCCGGAAACCAGATTACCAACAAGTGCTGAACTTCCTTGTTCGGATGATACACCTGTGGATAACGAAGACCAGAATTTTATCCCGAATTTTCTATTATTCTTGCTAGAGTTCATTTGGGGTAATCGCCTTGACTGGTATTTTGGTGTAGATATGGGCATCTATCACACGACAGGCGTGAATCCAAGAGTACCCGTGGTGCCAGATGGATTTCTAAGTTTGGGAGTGGAACGGAGGAAAAACAATGGTTCTCGCTCCAGCTATGTTCTCTGGGAAGAAAATAATATTGCCCCCATTTTTGTCTTAGAAATTGTCTCTCACACTTATGGGGGAGAATACGATACAAAAATGGCAATTTATGCCAATTTAGGAGTGTTGTATTATGTAATTTATAATCCGAATTTCTGGCGGCGCGACCAGGAACAACCTTTTGAAGTTTACCGTTTAGTAAATGGGCAATATCAGTTACAAATCGGAGAACCATTCTGGATGCCAGAAATCGGTTTAGGAATTGGGCGATTTGTGGCTCAAGTCGGAGGCATACAGCGCGAGGTATTGTACTGGTACGATACCCAAGGTGTGAGGTATCAGACAGGGGAGGAATTAGCTGAAATTGAGCGGAATCAGCGGGAGTTAGCACAACAGCAAGCTGAGTCGGAACGACAACGCTCAAATGAGCTGGCAGAGTTATTAGAGAGATATCGCGATCGCTTTGGTGACTTAACCCAAGGGTAAGGATACGGAATTGCTATCGAGCGCGATTGCTAAATCCATAGTTACCAGATAAGAGATAATCAAACCGAAGTGGACTGAGATTAGATTGAAAAAGTGACTCTTGTAGAAGACCACTTTCAAGATTACTCTGACCGTAAAATAAGAATGAACCCGTATCGTGGTGATGGAACGAGAAATTTATATCAGAGAAGCTTTTCCAGAGGAAGATTCTCTAATTGCTCAACATTTTTATCAAATGTGGCTGGATAATCATGTTCCTTCTGACTCAATAGAATCAGACTGGCTCAACATTACGCTCCAGTTTATAGAAGGCGCTCGAAAAGAGGGATGCTACAAAGCTTTTGTGGCGGAGATTGATGGGAGAGTGATCGCTTCAGCAAGTTGTCAGATGTTTGCTGGTCTTTACCCGCATATCCTCAAACCGGAATCTCGCAAATATGGATACATCTGGGGAGTTTACGTTGAACCGCCTCACCGCAGACAGGGACTTGCCAAGAAACTTACGCTTTGTGCGATCGACCATCTAAAATCGCTTAACTGCACAAGGGTTATCCTACACGCCTCCCCACCAGGTAAGCCAGTCTACTCTAGTCTTGGCTTTAGCGAAAGTAATGAGATGCGGTTGGATTTGCTGTAATTAAAGAGACGTATCCTTGCGAAGCGGCACACGATCTCTACCCTATCTCCTCTGAAAAAGGGTGTACAAAATTCCAGCGGTGTTTGCGAAAAATAACAACCCTGACCGACTTTTACCTCAGAACGTGGTTGGGATCTGGCAGAAGATGGGCACTGGCTCATTTCGATGACGGAGGCGGTCTATTTTAACTGTCTCAGCAATTGCAATGCCTTTTGAGAGTCAGCGGTTAATCCTTGCTCGGAGAAAAGTCGCGCAGATGCTTGTAAATCCTCAATTGCGCCTCTAGCATCGCCGGTTTCGTAGCGCAGCAGCCCCCGGTTGCCATAAGCTTTAGCAAAGTTGGGAGAAATAGAGATCGCCTCGGTATAGTCGGCAATGGCTGCTTGAGGATTGCCGATTTGCTGACGAGCGATCGCTCGATTGTAGTAAGCTGCTGCATTGTTGGGATCGCGCTGGATGGCTTGGTCATAATCCGCGATCGCTTCCTTGATATTTCCCAGCCGCCGCCGGACAATCCCGCGATTGTAATAAGCTTCTACTAGATTAGGGTTCAGACCCAGAGCCTTCGTAAAATCAGCGATCGCTTCCTGGGTTTCTCCCAGTTGAACGCGAGCATTCCCCCGATTCACGTAGGCGGTGGCATCCCTAGGCTGAAGCTGAATCGCTTTGCTGTAGTCCTCAACGGCTCCTCTAGGATTTCCTAGGGCACTGCGAGCGTTCCCCCGGTTGTAATAAGCGATCGCATTTTTCTGGTCGAGATTCAGCGCCTTGGTGTAATCCTCAATTGCTTCCCCATACTTTTTTTGGTCGGCATAAACTACACCCCGATTTAGGTAGGCATCGGCATTCTGGGGATTTCGCTTTAGCAACTCCGTGTAATCTGCGATCGCTCCCTGATTATCTCCTAGCTTCCGCCTTGCCAACCCTCGGCTGTAGTAGGCTTTAGTCAGGTTGGCATCCTGGCGAATTGCAGCGGTGAAATCATTGAAAGCGCCGCTATAGTTTTCTTGGTTATACTTCTCCATCCCTCGATTGAATAATTCCTCTGCACTCGACTGAGCCACTATAAGAGTGCTAGGGAAAGAGTGCTGAGGAAAGAGTAGGGGCTGAGTCTGTGCATAGATAGCTGTCGTCCCTCCACTAAGTAAGGCGGCAGTTCCTATAACGGTGATAGCTTTATATCCGTAGTGCATCGCTTCATTACTAGAAATTACGGAATTAAGTAACTGGGTGACAATAAACATAACTCAATAAGCCCGTTTATCGTTGATTGTGCATGGTAATTTTCAATTTTCCATGAGCGATAAACAGTCCTATCCGTTAAGTTTATTTATCCCAATCTACTTAGACGCTCATCAAGTAAAAGCTCACAAACGTTAGCTGAAAACCTTCCTAACTCTACTCAGTCCTCAGCCCTAACTCTACTCAGTCCTCAGTCCTCAGCCCTCAGTCCTAACTCTACGCAGTCCTCAGTCTTAACTCTACTCAGCCCCAACTCTACTCAGTCCTCAGCCCTCAGTCCTCAGTCCTAACTCTACTTAGCCCTCACCACTCTGAAAGCTGTAGATTTTCTGGGTTTCTAACTGATGGCAAACTGACGAAGGCAGGGTACTTGCGGGGAAGTTCTGCCGGTCTAGCTGGATTTGTAAGCCTGTCAGGGGGTCTATTCCCGTCGAAACCATAAATTCTAGATATTGCAACTGAGGCCACGCGCTCAAAGCATCCAGAATTTGCGCGATCGCTCGCACATAAGGATGTCCTGTCTGCTGATACCAATCCGGTGACGCCAGATTGGGTTGGTCAAAACCTAAGTGAACGGTTAACGATGGCGTGCCGAACAGAGCGATCCCAACAGGTCGCGTTTCTTCCTGCAACAACAAATCGTGAGTTTTTGCCAAATGCCGCAGTTTCTCTAATCGTTCGTAGCGCTTTGTAACTGACTCCGGCTCATCCTGCCAGTGCAGCGCTACGGTGATTAAATACGTCTGCAACAGCATATGACCCAGCTTTTTCGCTTTGGTCGCTAGATAGATGGAATTATAATCATTCGCCTCAATCAACAGCGGCACCCGATCCACCACTTCTAAGCCATACCCTTTTAAACCTGCAATTTTGCGGGGATTATTCGTAATCAGGCGAATTTTTTTCACTCCCAAATCGTTGAGAATTTGCGCCCCCACCCCGTAATCCCGCAAGTCAGCAGGGAAACCTAAGCGCTCGTTTGCTTCGACGGTATCCAGCCCCATGTCTTGCAACGAGTATGCTTTCAATTTATTAACCAGCCCAATTCCCCGTCCTTCTTGGCGCAGGTAAACCACAACCCCCGACCCGGCATTCTGAATCATTTTCAGCGCCGCTTGCAACTGCATACGGCAGTCGCAGCGCATAGAACCCAAAGCGTCACCCGTGAGGCATTCCGAGTGCATCCGCACCATCACTGAGTGGTCTGAGAACTCGGCTGGGTCTCCCTTGACAATTGCGACGTGTTCGGATTGATCCAGGCTGTTGCGGTAGGCGTAAATTTGAAAATTCCCAAACTGAGTCGGCAGTTCAGCAATCGTCTCCCGGCAGACAAACCGTTCGTGGTTGAGGCGGTAACTAATTAAGTCAGCAATGCTAATAATTTTCAGTTGGTGAGTCTTGGCGTACTCGATTAACTGTGGCAACCGCGCCATCGACCCATCAGGATTTTGAATTTCACAGATCACCCCAGCCGGGTATAATCCCGCCAATCTTGCCAAATCAACACCGGCTTCTGTATGACCGGCTCGTTTCAGGACGCCCCCTTCCCGCGCCCGCAAGGGGAAAATGTGACCGGGACGGCGCAAGTCATTTGGCTGGGTTGCTGGGTTAAGGGCGACTTGTATCGTCACCGCCCTATCCTCCGCTGAGATGCCGGTACGAACTCCCATATTCGGTGCGGCGTCGATGCTGACGGTGAAGGCAGTTTGGTTGCTGTCGGTGTTGTTGCTAACCATCAAGGGCAGATCCAGTTCGTCCAAGCGATCGCCTGTCAGCGCCAGACAAATCAAACCCCTTGCATTTACCGCCATAAAATTAATCATGTCGGGCGTGGCGAACTGAGCCGCGCCAATCAAGTCGCCTTCGTTTTCCCGGCTCTCATCATCTACTACCACGACCACCCGCCCAGCCTTCAGGTCTGCCAAGGCGGCGTCAATCGCGTCAAATTTAAACGGTTGGGTTGAAGAAGCGCGATTTTGCGCTTCTTTGCTTTGAGACAATTCCACAGATTAATTAGCGCAATAAACCATAGATCCAGTATCTCTTTTTGAGAGTAGCCTGTGGGCACCCCCCAGCGGCGCGATCGCGCGAATTCGACGGCGATCGCTCAAATTGATACTTATCGTCTGTAGACTTATCGTTATCTAAAACAACCTTCTTTCTCAATTATGGCGGCTAATCCCGAACTCGAAAAATTTGGCAAACAACTCCGAAAATTAAGAAAGACACGCGAACTTTCCCAGGAAAAATTAGCAGAATTAACCGGGTTACACCGCACTTACATCGGTGGTATTGAGCGGGGTGAGAGAAATGTTTCGCTTGTTAATATCGTCCGTTTAGCAAAAGCTTTAAGCGTATCTCCCTCCGAGTTGTTAAAACAAATTGAATAAATGAATCTCACATTATTAGTTTTTTTAAGGTCATCTCTATGAAAGTAATTCGATTAAAATACAAAATATTACCGTTTTGGGATTAAAATATAAGCTCAAAAAATGATTATATAAATAACTAAATCGAGATTCATAGATAGTAACTAAAAAAACTGAAATGTTCTTTCTTCTCCGTTTCTCTTATCTTCTATATTCTATAGCGCGGACGCCCTCAGCTATGCTCGCTCGCTAAGACGATTCGTTTAAAATATCTCGTAGAAATCCCCTCGGACTGCTATAGCGATCCAAATTGAGTTGTGTGATGTCAGCCCTTCAGATCCCCAACTTCGTAAGACTTGTCGAGGATCTCGCCTTCACAACTCATTTATGAATGCTATAAGTAGGACTTAAGGGAAAGAAGAAGGATTCCCTCGCACCTTGCCTAAAAGAGAGTTATGGCGTTAGGTTCAAGTGAGAAGCGCAATATGTCATGATATTGATTTATAACGCTAATTAGACCACGCAGCACCGCCCAAAATATCAATTGGAGCGGTGCTTTTCTATAAGGATAAATTCCCAAAAGAGTCGGTCACTCCCCGAACAGTTGCTCTAGCCAACCTTGCATTCCCCGCAGCTAACCTTGTAACCCTAAATGATGACGCTGATATTTCTACCACCAAATCTTGGTTTTAATACTACAATGCAGCAAAAGTCGCTTTCAGCCATCAGCTTTTAGCAGGACTGAGGAATAAGCAATGACAAAGAAATTCTATTCAGCAACCATTAGGGACGTGGCAATGCCGTATCCTGATCGCTCAGTACTGACTTTGGTTGACTGCGCTTTGCTGACCGCTGAGCGTTTAAAATTTAAACTTTTTAGGGAACAAGCATCATGGGTGATTTAGGGCGCGTGCCTGTTGGAATTGTTGGCGCGTCAGGCTATGGTGGTGTGCAACTTGTACGACTCTTGATGGAGCATCCAGGAGTCGAACTGGTTTACCTAGGCGGCGAGAGTAGCGCTGGAAAGTCATTTTCCGACCTTTACCCCCATTTAGGTCATCGCGTTGACTTAAAGATAGAACCGCTTGATTTAGATACCATTGCCAATCGCTGTCAAGCCGTTTTTCTCTCTTTGCCCAATGGTCTTGCCTATCAGATGGCACCGACGCTAGTGGCGAAGGGGTGCAAAGTGCTGGATTTATCCGCCGATTACCGATTTTCCAACCCGGAAACCTATCAAGCTTGGTACGGGGGAGAACGTCAAGACCGAGAACTCGCAACTACGGCGGTTTACGGCTTACCGGAACTATACCGCGATCGCATTGCCGACGCCCAGTTAGTAGGTTGTGCGGGTTGCTATCCCACCGCCAGTTTGCTAGCACTCTCGCCGCTACTCAAGCAAGGGTTAGTCTTACCAGAAACTGCGATTATCGACGCCAAATCTGGCACCTCCGGCGGCGGACGGCAAGCGAAAACCAATTTGTTGCTGGCTGAGGCAGATAATACGCTAGGAGCTTACGGTGTTGGCGGACGGCACCGACATACCCCCGAAATTGAGCAAGTTTGTAGCGATCTCGCCGGTCACGAAGTTACGGTGCAGTTTACCCCTCACTTGATTCCAATGGTGCGCGGGATTCTCGCAACCGTTTATGCCAACTTGCGCGATCCGGGGTTAGTCCGAGAAGACTTAATTACCATCTTTTCAGCCTTCTACCGTGCTTCGCCTTTTGTAAAAATATTACCAGGCGGCATCTACCCCCAAACGAAATGGGCTTGCGGGACTAATCTTTGCTATATCGGCATCGAAGTTGATCCCCGCACGGATCGGGTCATTGTCATGTCAGCGATTGATAATTTAATCAAAGGTCAAGCTGGTCAAGCTCTCCAATGTCTCAATTTGATGCTGGGTATGGAAGAAACCCTAGGTTTACCTCAACTCGGTTTTTACCCGTAGCGATCGCCTTTTAGATTTTTGGGTGTTGAGTTGGATGGCTGAGGGATCGTTTTTTCGGAGTCGTCGAATGAGGGGCTGGTGTTGGCAATCAGAGGGGCTTACTGAAGTTAGCTGCGACGAGAAAAAATTTGACGCGATCGCGCGACTCAGTCGCAGCCCAATAAAATATTGGATCGCTCGGTACATACCAAAAACCCGTTTTCTAGTCTAGAAAACGGGTATCTAAAATAATTGGCTGGCAAAGAGCGATCGCAGGTCGTAGTACTTATTCACCCCTAATTCCTGGTGTAGGGGCATGGCACAAACACGCCCCTACAAAATGTGAATGAGTTTATGTGAAAAAATACTCCAAATGCTTTGATTACGGCACTAATTGAAATGAGCCGAAAAACTTTTGAACTTCCTTGGTATTTGAACCAAGCGTACTGACTTGATACAGCCGCTTGTTCACCAGAAAAATCCGACATTGACCAATAGAACCATCCGAATCTTTATACTTAATTTCTCTGCCGGGACTTCCATGCAGTGAAATTGGGCGCTGAGCGATTAACTTCGCACCATCCGTTATATAACCCTCAGTCGCCGCATCCAAGAGTTCTTCAGCCTCTAGCCGATCGATCTCGTTGGCAAAGTCAGCATAGGAGACTAAAAAGACACCATCCGACGTAGCGGCTGTAAACAAATGCTGCTCAACGTCGCCTTCTTCAGCTTTCTCGGTATGTGTCTCTTCCTCTGGGGTTCCCGGCATTAACACCACAAAGCCCCCTTCAGAGGAAGAAAACTCCTGCCAATCCTCTTGAGCGTCTGGCGTCGTTTCAGCAGCGCCGATGAGCTGACAGTTATTACAGGGTTGGATTTGAAGTAATGGTCTAACTGCTTCGGCTCGGACGGCTGCTGACACAGACAGGGGAGCAAATAGGGTGGCGATCGCCAGGATTTTTAGTTTCATGTTGAGTTGTGCAAAAGTCGGTCAATCCTTTTATAGACAACAGACAAATTGACTGAATTCCTGAACGAGCCACCCGATTATCTGGCACAAACTGCCCGAATTAATCCGCTTTAGCGGGGGCCTAGCCCAATGGTAGCGGCATAAACTGCGCGATCGCCCAATTCATCTTCAATTCGCAGCAGTCGGTTGTACTTTGCCACCCGTTCACTGCGACAAAGCGAACCTGTTTTAATTTGTCCGGCTCTCGTGGCTACGGCTAAATCGGCAATCGTGGTGTCTTCAGTTTCGCCAGAGCGATGGCTGATGATCGACCGGAATCCGTTGCGGGTAGCCAGTTCAATCGTTTCCAGGGTTTCCGTAAGAGAACCAATTTGATTGAGTTTAATCAGGATCGAGTTCGCTGCGGCTTGCTCAATGCCTTTTTGCAGACGGATGGGGTTGGTGACAAAGAGATCGTCGCCGATGAGTTGAACGCGATCGCCCATTTTCTCGGTTAATAGTTTCCAGTTTTCCCAGTCTTCTTCGTGCAGTCCGTCCTCAATTGAGACAATCGGATACTGTCCCACCAACTTACCCAGATACTCAATAAAGTCAGCCGGGGAATGGGATGAGCCATCGTAGACATACTGCCCTTCTTTATAGAACTCACTGGCGGCAACATCTAGCGCCAGGGCCACGTCCTCTCCGGGTTTATAGCCAGCCTTTTCAATCGCCGCCACTAATAGTTCTAAAGCTGCTTGATTGGACTCTAAATTAGGAGCAAAACCGCCTTCATCGCCAACGCCAGTCAGCAAGTTTTTGTCCTTTAAAACTTTGCTGAGAGCCGCAAACACCTCGGCACCCCAACGCAGCGCTTCTTTAAATGAAGACGCCCCGACTGGCACAATCATAAATTCTTGGAAATCCACGTTATTATCCGCGTGGGCACCGCCGTTGATCACGTTCATCAACGGCACCGGCAGCACATTCGATAAGGGACTCCCAAGATAGCGATAGAGCGGTAATTCCAGAGCCGCTGCACCCGCTTTTGCAGTTGCCAGGGAGACGGCGAGGATGGCATTTGCTCCCAAATTCGATTTATTTTCCGAGCCATCCAGCTCAATCATCGTGCGGTCAACCAAAACCTGATCGAGCGCATCCATCTCCAACAACTCAGGAGCAATTTTCTCCTCGACATTCTGGACGGCTTGGAGGACGCCTTTGCCACCGTAGCGGCTGGCATCCTCATCCCGCAGTTCGTGGGCTTCAAAAGTCCCTGTAGAAGCGCCGCTGGGAACTTGAGCCAATCCCATCACACCGTTGATCAGATAGACTTCGGCTTCCACTGTGGGACGCCCCCGCGAGTCGAGAATTTCACGAGCCACAATGGCGTCGATGGCAGTATCTGGCGTGTTAATCATTCCGTTTCACCCTTCAGTAGCAAAATTGCAAGTGTCTCACACATCAGCAAACCTTAGATAGGCTTTTTAGCCAGCTGGTTATAGCGGTGGTCATCCCTTGTCGAAAACACCTAGCGTGGCTGAATGTAATATGGTTTCTATGGTGGCGTGGGTTGTTGTGTAAAGATCCCGATCGGGGATTGAAATAGAATACGTCCTGAGCGGACACTCAAACGTCATATTAAAAAGGAATTCGGGATCAAAACGATGCGAATGCTACATACGATGTTGCGAGTCGGCAACCTAGAAGAGTCTTTGAAATTTTACTGCGACGTGCTAGGCATGAAGTTACTGCGCCGCAAAGATTATCCAGATGGGAAGTTCACGCTGGCATTTGTGGGTTACGGTGACGAATCTGACCATACAGTTGTGGAATTAACTTACAACTGGGGCGTAGAGCAGTATAACCTGGGAGATGCCTACGGTCATATAGCTCTTGGCGTTGATGATATTTACGCCACCTGTAACGAAATCAAGGCGCGTGGCGGCAAGGTGTCGCGGGAACCGGGGCCAATGAAGCACGGTTCGACGGTGATTGCCTTTGTGGAAGATCCGAATGGCTACAAGATTGAGCTTATTCAGCTAGGAACTCAGGGATCTGCCCAAAAACAGGAAACGGCTGAAGCAGCAAGTCGGTAGGTTTTTGCTCCATCCTTCCTAAGAAGCGACCAGCCCTGGCGAATGGAATTCGCGGCTATACAAACCAAGTCCGCCTATGCGCTAACGCGCACGCTACGCTAACGCGGAGTGAGGAAAATTCCGGGTTTTGAAACCTGCGTAGGCAGGTTTTGTTTGTGTAGCTGCGGTTTCAACCGCCCGCTTAAGAATGGTGCTTTTTTAAACGGGCTAGACTCGATCAAAGGTGCCACATCAAAACCTATTGAATTAAAATTAGCCGTCTGGAAAAAGCAACGGCTAACTTGTAGAAATAACTAAAACCAACTCATCCCTACCCCTATGACAGGATATGAACCCGTAGTTGCAGATGCAGCAATCAAAGGTCTAGCTGGTGTTGTGATTAAAACGGTTTGGGACGGTGGAGGTAAAGCTTTAAGCCGGGTAGGCGGAAGTCTAAATGAGAAAACTCAGCAGCTAATTTATGACGCATCGCACCAATATCTCAAAAATTATACTAAGCGTCATGGCATTCTAAAAGTAAAAGTTTTGGAAATGCGAGAGCCTATAGCTTTAGAGTCAGTCTATACAGGGGTTCAGTTTTTAGATGATAGGAATATTCGGCAGTTTGAAACAATTGATAGCTTAGAAACAGCTTTCCGCGAAGCACAAAGGCGCAGTTATCAGAATAAAGACTGTCCAAAGCAAGACGGAATGAAGGTTGCTAAAGAAAAGCAGTATCTAATGGTACTGGGTGGCCCAGGAGCGGGAAAATCCACATTTTTGCGGCGCATGGGACTGGAAGCACTCAAGAGCAACAAGGGAGAATTTAAGCACTCCTGTATCCCCGTTTTCATCGAACTAAAAAGATTTAGCGATGGTGACATCAATATTGAGAAAGCCATCAGTGATGAGTTTCGCACTTGTGGTTTCCCTTCACCTGAAGAATCCACCAAAGAATTATTAAAAAACGGCAAGTTGCTAATTTTGCTGGATGGTTTAGATGAAGTGCCGACAAAGAATTTGAATGAGGCAATTGGTCAAATCCAGGACTTTGTTGACCAACATGATAAAAATCGCTTCATTGCCTCCTGTCGCACTGCTGCCTATCGCAGTGGGTTCCGTCGGTTTAGCGATGTGGCAATGGCAGATTTTGACGATACCCAGATTGAGCAGTTTATAGGTAACTGGTTTCAGTCAGAGGCAGATAAACAGGCGGAAACAGCGCAGAAATGCTGGGAAATATTGCAAAAACCAGAACATAAAGCGGCTAAAGAGTTAGCCCATACGCCGTTATTGCTGACGTTTCTCTGTCTGGTATATGACCGTTCCCAAAGTTTTCCTGATAATCGTAGCGTTCTGTATCGCAAAGCGTTGCGGATATTATTAGAGGAATGGGCATCAGAAAAGCGAATTTTGCGAGATGAAATTTATCAAGGACTGCATACAGAGCTAGAAGAGATACTTCTATCTGAGATTGCCTACAAAGGTTTCGAGGCAGATCGATTATTTTTCTCGCAGCGAGAGGTTGTTGAGCAAATCAAAACCTTTTTGGCGAGTAATTTGAATGCGCCTCAACATCTAGACGGCGAAGCGGTTCTGAATGCGATTGCTATTCAACAAGGTATCTTAGTAGAGCGAGCGGAGGATATATTTTCTTTCTCTCATTTGACGTTACAGGAATATTTAACTGCTCAGTATATTGACGATCATCGGCAAATCGAGAAGCTAGTTACCGAACACCTCACAGATCAACGATGGCAAGAGGTCTTTTTGCTGATAGCTGGGTTAATGCGTGGTGGTGCAGATGAATTGCTGTTGCTGATGGAAAAAGAAGCTAAAAAGTATATCAACCCCCGTAAATTTCCATTTCGATTCCGAACATCCAAGTTACAAGCTTTACTTAATTGGGCAGAACAAGCAACGGCGGGATCTGAAAGTAATATTAAACCCGTGGGTAAAAGGGCGATCGCCAACACCATCGCCAACGCCATCGCCAACGTCATCGCCAATGTCAACATCGGCACCTTCTCCAACGCTGTCAGCGTCGCTAATGCCATCGCCTACGCCTACGCCGACACCGACACTAACGCCATCGCCATCGCCATCGCCTTCCCTGACGCCGACGCCATCACCATTGCTATCAGAAACACTGGTGAAATTGAAAAACTAAAAATCTTTAAGAATGTAAATTTTACTGTGCTGATTGCCCGACTGCAAGCACTCAAAGCAAAAATTCCTGACTATGAACAATCAGGGTTAGCGCGGCAGGAATTTAACAATCGTCTCCTGCAAACCTTGCTCAATGCTTTCAATCTCACCTCAGAAATGGTCTATTTAACTAAAGAAGAAATAAAGGCATACAACAATTATCTCTATGCTAATTACCTGGTATTGCAGTGCAAACAAGCAGCGGTGCGGGTGTCGCCCAAAACATGGGAAGAAATAGAAGAAAGGATACTGCTGGCTCCTAATAATTGAAATTGCAGATACCAGCAGAGAAATGCTTGATAACCCGCACTTTTATCGCGCGGCAGAACCCCTGTAAATTCGTTCTGCTTGCTCCGGAGATAACAGCATTGAGGCAATTCGCTCAGGTTTAGGCTCTACAGATTCATCCTGATTGGTGGAAAGTTGACTGTAGAGTGGCAGGTACTCCTGACGAATCGGATCGTATCCCCAAACATCTCCCGTTTCAATGTGATAAATCCAGGCGTGGAGAGATAGTTTGCCTCGGTGAAGTTTAGCGCGGATTGCTGGATAAGTCCGCAGATTTTCGATTTGCGTTAGCACGTTCTCAGCAATCGTGGCTTCCAGAAGTTCTTCACCAGAAAGCTCTGTGTAGTTCTCTTTAATCAGCCGACGGGTCGCTTCTGCGTGCTTTAACCAGTCGTGAACCAACGGCATTTCTGCCGCCAAACTGCTCAATTTTAACAGTCCCTTCATTGCACCGCAGTGAGAGTGACCGCAGACAACAATTTGCTGAATATCTAAAGCGTGAACGGCGTATTCAACGCTTGCGCCTTCGCCGCCATTGGTTGCTCCAAATGGCGGAATCAGGTTGCCAGCATTACGGATGACAAACAGTTCGCCGACAGCCGCTTGAGTAATCAAATTCGGATCGATGCGAGAATCAGAGCAGGTGATGAACAGTACCCTCGGTTTCTGACCGTGAGCGAGTTGCTCAAACAATTCCTGGTGTTCGCTGAAGTAGTTGCTTTGAAACTCACGCAGCCCTCTAATCAGTTTCTTCATATAAAGCCAATTTTTGCTCTAGCGATGGCGATCCCTTCCCTGTAAATCATAGGATGCGAACCGACACGTCGGCGTTTTGCGATCGCACTTCCGAAAGATAACAGCACGCCCGCAAGATCGTTCACACTCAAGAAAGACCTTGCTTAACATTACTTAATTTTATCCCCATTCTGTTGCGTTCTATTTCTGAACTATGACCACAGCCACGAAACCGTCAACCCGTAAAGCTTGGGCAAATGCGATCGCCCAACCTGCACAAGAATTTCCCCTGACTCCCCTCCCACTCCTTTCCGGCAACATACCGGAAGGTTTGCGCGGCACCCTCTACCGCAACGGCCCAGCCCGCTTAGAACGTGGCGGCATCCGGGTGGGACACTGGTTTGATGGGGATGGTGCGATTCTAGGGGTGCATTTCAGCGATGCTGGTGCCTCTGGTGTCTATCGCTACGTTCAATCAGAGGGATACCAAGAGGAAGCCAAAGCGAATCAATTGCTCTATGGCAACTATGGCATGACCGCACCAGGCCCCATCTGGAATCAATGGTTCAAACCGATTAAAAATGCCGCCAATACCTCGGTACTCGCTTTGCCGGATAAACTGCTGGCACTGTGGGAAGGCGGCAAACCCCACGCCCTCGACCTGCAAACTCTGGAAACTTGGGGATTAGATAATTTATCGGGACTGAGTGACGGATTACATTATTCCGCTCATCCCAAGCGCGACGCCCAGACTGGGGAAATTTTTAACTTTGGGATTTCACCCGGACGGAATGCAACGCTGAATATTTATAAAAGTGACTCCACAGGCAAGATTCTGCAAAAGGCGGCAGTTCAACTAGATGGCATCCCAATGGTGCATGATTTTGTCCTTGCTGGGCAGTATTTAGTCTTTTTCGTGCCGCCAGTGCGAGTGAACGTGCTGCCGTTGCTAACAGGCATAACCAGCTATAGCGATGCGCTGGAGTGGCAACCAAACCTCGGTACTCAGTTTTTGGTTTTTGACCGTGAAACCCTGTCGTTGGTGAGTCGTGGCGAAACTGAACCCTGGTATCAGTGGCACTTTGCGAATGGCTATGTGGATGCCAGCGGATCGGTGATTGTGGATGTTGTCCGCTACGAAGACTTTCAGACCAATCAGTATCTCAAGGAAGTCGCGACGGGTGAAACCCGGACTCCTGCCAAGAGTACGCTGTGGCAAATCCATCTCAACCCGGCAAGGAGTCAGGTAACAAGCATCAAAGAAGTCTTAGATCGGCACTGTGAGTTCCCGGTTGTGCCACAGCATCTGGTTGGTCAAGCTTCGCCCCAAACCTATCTATCGGTACATCGGCAAGGTGTAGAGATTAGCCAAGAACAATTTGGCGCGATCGCTCGTTTTGACTCCAAAACTGACACCCTAGAGGAAGCTAATTTGGGTGAGAATCGCTATCCCTCAGAACCCATCTATGCCCCTGATGCCCTGAATCCCGAACAGGGTTGGGTGTTAACGGTGGTGTATGACGGCAACACCGACACTAGCGAAGTCTGGATTCTGAATAGCGATCGCCTTTCGGAGCAACCTGCGTGTCGTTTGGGATTACCCAGTGTCATCCCCCCTAACTTCCACGGCACCTGGAAACCAGCTTAGGAGCCTATCAACGTTGTTTTGAAGTCTCTTTGAAGTCCTCTGTAGGGGCGCAAGCCAGAGTGCCTCTACAGACTCTTAAGGCGCGAAATCTCGCCTTTTTTTATCATCTGGCGATTTTTTCATCAACCCAGAGCGCGATCGCCCGCTTCGCTGATTTTCAGGGTTACATCTACAATTTTTTTGCTAAGTAATTAGCTAATTTTTCTAAACTAAGGAAAAGTAGACGAATTCAAAAAGATAATATAAAAAGCCCGCTTTATTCAAGAAAACGGGCTTTTAAAATTTGGCGATTATTTGGCTGATGTTGACTGTTTTAATCCTCACAGAAAATAGAAAAACCGACCTGTAGAACTAGGGGAAGCTGGGTTGCGCTTCTATGTCAAATCAAGATGAAACAACCCCCTCAAAGCGGCTTCAGAATTTCCTCTTCCTCTTCGTCCGCTACCGCGATGGGCACTGTCCTGCCTTGAATCATGAGTAAATAAGTGTTTTTGGGTTGAATCTGCTTGGTGCAAATTTTCCGAGCGATCCCGAAGGTTTGGTAAATTCACCGCGAAGCCAGTAACTAATAGGCTTGATAAGAAGAGGGAGCTGTAAAGGCGCATAGTAGATGTCTCGTCAGAGCTTCTATTGCCTGATTCGGACTCTCTGATGCATAATCAGGATAAAATTGCAAAACAATCTGAATAATTGAGTTTATGATGCTGTAATTTATTGCGGAATTCGTAGAATAAACGTCCTACTTTGTTCCCGCAATTTTTTACAAGCGTCAGAAAATATAGGCTTGCCTGAAGATTCAAGAACGCTGACTCACCGCTGCTTGGGTTATAGGTGCTTGGAGCGTGGGTGCTTGGTTACCGTAAGAGCGATCGCTCTCGAACTTTGGCAACGCTTACGGGCAGTTCTGGCAGTTTTAGATGTAAAGACGCGATAGCTGTATTCTCCAGATAGGTACTATAGATATACAGTTCCGATTATTTTCATTGATTTGTTGTAGCCGTCCATGACCACTTCTCCCCGCCGGTATCACATCACCACCTTTGGCTGCCAGATGAACAAAGCCGACTCAGAGCGTATGGCTGGCATTCTGGAAAATATGGGCTTTGAATGGTCAGAAGAACCTGAAAATGCAAACCTGATCCTCTACAACACCTGCACCATTCGGGATAACGCCGAGCAAAAAGTTTATTCCTACCTAGGCAGACAGGCGAAACGCAAGCACGAGCAACCAGATTTGACACTGGTAGTTGCGGGTTGCGTCGCTCAGCAGGAAGGGGAAGCACTGTTGCGGCGGGTGCCAGAATTAGACTTAGTCATGGGACCTCAACACGCCAATCGCCTCCAAGATTTGCTGGAACAAGTTTTCAACGGCAATCAGGTGGTGGCGACTGAGGCAGTTCATATCATTGAAGACATCACCAAGCCGCGCCGCGACAGTAAAGTGACAGCTTGGGTGAATGTAATTTACGGCTGCAATGAACGCTGTACGTACTGCGTGGTTCCCAGCGTTCGCGGCGTCGAGCAATCGCGGACTCCAGAAGCGATTCGCGCCGAAATGGAGGAAATAGCGCGTCAAGGATATAAGGAAATCACCCTATTGGGGCAAAATATCGACGCCTACGGGCGGGATTTGCCCGGAATCACGGCAGAAGGGCGACACCAGAATACACTGACAGACTTGCTTTATTACGTTCATGATGTGCCGGGAATTGAGCGGATTCGTTTTGCCACCAGCCATCCTCGCTATTTCACCGAACGGTTAATTCGAGCTTGTGCTGAATTGCCCAACGTGTGCGAACATTTCCACATTCCCTTCCAATCGGGAGATAACGACATTCTGAAGGCAATGGCACGGGGTTATACCCACGAGAAATATCGCCGCATCATTGACACGATTCGCCGGTATATGCCAGATGCCTCGATTAGTGCGGATGCGATTGTCGGGTTCCCTGGAGAAACCGAGGAACAGTTTGAGAATACGCTGCGGCTGGTGGAAGATATTGGTTTTGACCTGTTAAATACGGCTGCTTATTCTCCGCGTCCGGGAACGCCAGCAGCCCTGTGGGAGAATCAGCTGAGCGAACAGGTAAAAAGCGATCGCCTTCAACGTCTCAATCATTTAGTTTCAATTAAAGCGGCTCAAGCGTCCCAGCGTTACTTCGGTCGCATCGAAGAAGTCTTGGTAGAAGATCAAAATACCAAAGATCCCACCCAGGTGATGGGACGTACGCGGGGCAACCGTCTCACCTTCTTTACCGGCAACATTGCCGAACTCAAAGGTCAAGTGGTGAAAGTCAAAATCACCGAAGTTCGCGCGTTTAGTTTGACCGGGGAACCATTGGAAGTGCATCAGCCAGTGCCGGTATAAGATTTTTAGGTGGATCGGAGGATTTCGCGGTGCTAGCATCTGCTATGAAAACATTTATCACCTTGTGGAAACTTGAAGTAAGCTCCCGCCTCCCACTCCTCCGGCGAGACTTGCAAGAAGCGGTTTATCTTCCCCCTCGCATTGCTTACACTTTATACAACGCGCTGATATTGGTGTATTGGACGGCAATTGCTACGGGAAGCATTGCTTGGTTGACTTGCCGCTTTACTTACTTACTCGGTGTTAGCACTCGTCAACTGATTCTTCCTAAACAGGAACCGCTTCAGCTCAAGGGTAAAAAACCCCCGGTTCAGGCGATTCAGACTGGCACCGCCACGGCACCCCTCCCCACCGCTAAACCAAGCATCCAGGCTTCCACCGCCACAACCCCAGTCCCCACGGCAACACCCACCATTCAGGCTCCCCCAGACCTGACGCCAGTCGCTCGCGCACCTCTAGCCGTGGAAAAAATCGCACTGAGCGAGTTGACCACTACGGCGGCTCAAAAGGTCAAAGCAGCAAATCCCGATCGGGTCGTCCTGGCGCGACCTTGGGGCAGAGGATGGCGGATTGCCGTGCTGGAGCCGGAAGAAGCGATGACTGTCCAACGTCCCTGGAAACTCGTTGTCCGCTCCTGAGCGAGGCAAATAACACTGGCATCATAACAAAGAGGGTTGAGGGAGTTTCCGTATCGGAGTTCGTCTCACGCCTCTATGCTGTAGTAAACTATCGGCGGTGTGCAGTGTCAGGAATATCCGAAATGAATAAAATGCGGGTGGGATTGCTGTTTGGGGGCTGTTCGGGAGAACATGAAGTTTCCCTAAGTTCGGCACGGGCGATCGCGCAAGCTTTGAGTGCCGACCAAAACAGCGCTAAGTACGAACTCCTGCCTTTCTACATCCACAAAGATGGACGTTGGCAAGCCGGGGAAGTGGCTCAACAAGTTTTAGCATCTGGAAGACCCCCGGAATCCCAACTGGCCTCAGAAAATTCTCCGCAACAATTACCCAGTAACGAAAACGCATCACCGAATACCGAACTTACGATCCCATCGCCAGACCTCAATCGTTGGCAATCTCCCCCCCAAGCTGCTGAGGTAGATGTCTGGTTTCCTATCCTCCACGGCCCGAATGGGGAAGATGGCACCATTCAGGGAATGCTTAAATTAATGCAAGTGCCTTTTGTCGGGACTGGGGTTTTAGGTTCTGCGATGGGAATGGACAAAATTGCCATGAAAATGGCATTCGCCAATGCAGGATTGCCTCAAGTGAAATACATCACCGTTAATCGCTCGCAAGTGTGGTCGAATCCCTGTGTTTTCCCCAAGCTTTGCGAACAAATTGAAGCGACACTCGGTTATCCCTGTTTTGTGAAACCCGCGAATTTAGGTTCATCGGTGGGAATTTCCAAAGTGCGATCGCGTGCTGAGTTAGAAACCGCCCTCGATAACGCTGCCAGCTACGACCGTCGCTTAATTGTGGAAGCAGGCGTGGTGGCGCGGGAGTTAGAATGTGCCGTTTTGGGGAATGACAATCCCAAAGCTTCTGTCGTTGGAGAAATTACCTTTGACAGTGATTTTTACGACTACGAAACGAAGTACACCGAGGGACGCGCGGATTTAGCGATCCCAGCGAGAGTGCCAGATGCCGTTGCCACTCAAATCCAAGAAATGGCTCTTCAAGCGTTTGCCGCAGTTGATGGGGCTGGTTTGGGGCGGGTGGACTTTTTCTACGTTGAAGCCACTGGCGAAGTATTGATTAATGAAATTAATACCATGCCTGGTTTCACGGCAACGAGTATGTATCCCCAACTTTGGGGGGCGACGGGTGTTGCTTTCCCAGAATTAGTCGATCAACTGATTCAATTAGCCTTAGAACGTCATAACGGGTAGATCGGCAGCAATTCATTTAAACTTTTAACGCAAAGGTAGGCGAAGGAAACCGCAAAGGAACGCCAAGGGGGATTTGGGTGAGATGCTCAATTTGGCAGTGTCAACGCGGTGGGAATTTACTTAAAGTTGATCTTCGTATCCTTTTGCATAAACCTTTGCGCCCTTTGCGTTAAAAAGCCTTCTAGTCTAATCTGTGTTTTGTATCAGTTTGTAAAATCTAAAGGAGATAAACTTGGAACGGACATTTGTCATGGTCAAGCCTGATGGTGTACAGCGCAACCTCGCGGGTGAGGTCATCCGGCGCTTTGAAGCCAAAGGTTTTACTCTGGTTGGCTTAAAGTTGATGAGTGTGAGCCGGGAACTGGCAGAGCAGCACTATGACGTACACCGAGAAAGACCGTTTTTTGCGGGTCTGGTCGAGTTTATCACCTCTGGCCCAGTAGTCGCGACGGTATGGGAAGCCGATGGAGTGGTCGCAGCCGCTAGAAAAATGATTGGTGCGACTAACCCCCTAACTGCTGAACCGGGTACAATTCGCGGCGATTATGGAGTCAGTATTGGTCGCAACCTCATCCACGGTTCCGACGCTATCGAAACCGCACAACGCGAGATTGCTCTGTGGTTTAAAGATGAAGAACTGGTGAGCTGGAAGCCGAGCTTGACTTCCTGGATCTACGAGTAAGTAGCCAATGGCTAATCGCGAACGGCTCTTAAACACGGTTCTTAAATAATCCGCTGTTGGCGATTAGCCATTCCCAATGCTTTTATTTTGCCTAACGCTTTTGCTCTTCCTTCTGCTGAATCTCTGCGGTTTGCTCAGCGGGGACGCGCTGAGAGAATCCCCAAGCAAATATCACCCCAATACAGGCAATGGTTAACCACTCTGGCGGCACCAAATCTGGTTGAATTGCTTTGCAGAGCAATCGCAATCCTACAAGGGCAACGGTGATATAGCCAGCATCCTGAAGATGGACAAATTCATCAAGCCAACGGATGAATAATCCAGCCATAAACCGCAGCGTAATCACTCCAATCGTACCTCCGGTGAGAACCAGCCAGGTATCTTTAGAAATTGCGATCGCTGTAGTGACGCTATCGAGGGAAAAAGCTAAATCGGTGACGGCGATTATCGGAATTGCATGCCATAGAGAAGCAAATCGCGGCCCATGATGTTCCTGAGCTTCCCCTTCATCAGAAGTAAAATACTGAAACACCAGCCAAAGCAGATAGAGTGCCCCTAATAACTCAAACTGCCAGAACTGAATTACCCAGGTTGCTGTCAGAATCAAAGTGATTCGGAGGATGTAGGCAACTGCTAATCCAAAGTTGAGGGCGCGACGCTGGAGCGTGCTGTCTTCTAAGCCTTGGGCAATAGCTGCTAGGGCGATCGCGTTATCCGCTGACAGCACTGCCTCTAATACAACTAGAACAAGCAGTACAAGGGGAGCTTCAAGTCCCGGATTGAGCGGAGAGTTCAGGATTTGGTCTAGCATTCACGCAAGCTTCAAACTGGAACTATCAAACTAAAAGCAAAAATTAACTGGCTAAATTGTGCCAAAATGATTGCTGTCTTAATTAAGCTTAACCTTTGTCGGGAAAAATTAGTCGAAAATTCCATTAAGCAAGCCAAACAATGGAGCTAGAATTTTTACGCGGCTGTGTTGCATCTTGTTACAAGATGTTTATATTGGGCATAATTTAGCCGAAATTGTTGAACTATAAACCTGAAATAAGGAGTTGGTAAACGATGTCGATATCCGATACCCAAGTGTATATTGCTTTAGTTGTGGCGCTGTTTGCTGGCATCATGGCATTCCGGCTATCAACGGAACTGTACAAGTAGATGTCACCCCTTGCTAGGGACTAGCCGCTGATGGCAAGAGAGAGTGAGGGAATGACAGGGCTTTAGTACACATCGGCTCCCCTTCTCCCGCTCCCTCTTCCCCTGGTTTCTAGTCCTTAGCATCCAATCCCTAGCTTCTTAATTCACTTGCAGCAACTCTAGGCAGGGGTACCTCCCTTAAAGCCTTTGACATCTATCGACAGACATAGTGGCGCTTGCGTCCAGAGTGGTATCCTGACACCATGAATGCTATTGAACCCTCACAACCTCATCAGCAACCGGCACCAAACAGCCGGATAGTTCCTCGGACGCGGCGACAACCACGACGCCATCCTAACCGAGCGATCGCAATCGAAACGACAGCTAAATTAGCAGTAAATGTAGTGCTTTCATCGGCAGCGATCGCCGCTCTCGTGCAACTTTTGCCTTATCACCTGTCCCAGCAAGCAAAGCTAGGAGAAATCCGACAAGAAGTAAAGCGCACAGAAAAACGAGTCAATCGTTTAAGTAATAACTTCAGCCGCTACTTCGATCCCCAGCAAGCCAAAAGCGTGATGCAGGAACAAAGCCATCGAGTTGACCCTTCTCAGCGTCCAGTTGTGTGGCTGGATAATAATACGACTGATGAGTAAAAATTCAAAATATTTTGGATTTTTTTGAATTTTAAATGGTTCCTCAAGCGCTGATAGGGTTCAGCAGTTGGTTCATCCAATTTTCGACTTGCAAGCGCAAGCGTCCGGCAGAACCAAAAGGAGCAAGCACAGCCAAAGCGTTTTGATAATCAGCGATCGCGCAGTTCCAGTCGCCGTGCAGATGATGGGTACGACCCCGCTCTGCGTAGATATTCCCTTGTAGCTGACCTAATCTCAGCACTAGGTCAAAATTCTCTAACGCCAAGTCGTAAAGTCCCAGATCCCGAAAGGTGATCCCTTGGTTGATCCAAGCCCGAACGTTGCCAGGGTTGAGATCCAGGGTCATCTCGTAGTCCGCGATCGCTTCTGCCAACTGTCCTAAAGAAGCGTAGTAGTTGGCGCGATTGTTGTAAACACTGTCCAAGTGGGGATCGAGTTCCAACGCCGTGTTATAGTCGGCGATCGCTTGCTCCTTTTGACCGTTCTGGAAATAAATCAACCCCCGGTTGTTATAGTCAGTGGCACTGCTGGGGTTCAGTTCGATGAGAGTCGTCAGGATAGCGATCGCGCCGTTGCGATCGCCATGCTGAGCTTTTTCCTTTGCTAAAGCTCGTAGGGAGCGCAGGGATTGGTTCTGATGTCCTCCAGATACCGAGGTGACTAGATTAAAACGCCTTGGAACTGTGCCGGTGGTCAATGAAACCGGCGAACCGTTTTGGTGTTTTGCCTGGTCTTGAAAATTGATTGCGCGAGCGTTCATAATCATCCTCAAGGGTACCTTGGACTTCTCTGGAATCTACTTTAGCGGCTTCCTATTCATTGCCGGGGTGTTCTGTGTCACTGCTTAAAGCGTCTTCCAGCACTGGAGCGATCTCCTATACCTTTAGTTCGGTTTGGATGTCCTTTAGGAAATCTACAGCCCCAATCCAGAGCATTACTGAAACTATCTGTAGAGACTCCCTAAATCTCGTATTTACCCGTTTAGGAGAACTGACGACTGTGAAGCTTGCAGGATTGGCATAGAAAAAAATTATGGATTTTGAGCGGGGGATGCGAGGGGTGAAAATCTTACAACCATGCAAAGGTGCAAAAGAGCAGGGAAAATTGAAGCGATGCTCCCCACTACACCTCTCCCCACTGCCCCAACTGAATGGATGCTGGTAGAATGCAAGCGATACTTACGCGCTCCCGTCGGTGTTTGGCAATCGTTCCTTAAAACGGTCTTATGACAACTGCAACTTCTTATCCCAATGCTCCCGATCTCAGCGAAGATGACTACCTGCTACTTGGCTTAGCCACTTGTTTCTTCAAGGAAGATGGCGAAGTCCAAGAAGTCAATATTATTGAACCCATTCCCTCAGCTGCCCTGGAAGCCCTTCTCAAAGGGATTCCGACCTCCTACAAGATGGCTGTTGCGACCACAATGGGTGCAGTGATCGTCGGCGATAACCTCTACAAGCCAGCAGATTTTCCAGAAGAGGCGCAATTTAGCGATGAGTTCACTTTTCGGGCGATCGCATCTGTTCGCACCTATAAGAACAAACCAGAAGCCAAATCCCATATTCCTCTGGGCACTAGCCGCAATGACTTTAACTATTCCGTCGAACGCAAGCGAGTGCTGAATGCTCAGCGCGTTGTCCGCAAAGAAGACAACGTGAAACAACACTCTCACACCCATAAAGTCCTTTAAGATATCTGTGATGTTGAAACTGTATGGCGGTGCCCGTAGTCGGGCATCAATTGTCAAATGGTATCTCGAAGAGTTGGGCGTCCCTTACGAATTCGTTCTGCTGGATATGCAGGCAGGCGCTCATCGCCAACCAGAGTTTCTGGCAATTAACCCGATGGGAAAAGTCCCGGCAATTGTTGATGGGGATTTTAAACTTTGGGAGTCAGGGGCGATTCTGATGTATCTCGCCCAAAAGTACGGCAAGATGCCAGCCACTCTGGAGGAACAAGCACAAATCACCCAATGGGTAATATTTGGCAATGCTACTTTGGGACCAGGGATTTTTGTGGAAGCGAGTCGGGAACGCGAGATGCCTAAGTTGCTGACACCGCTGAATGAAATTTTGGCAGGGCAACCATTTTTATTAGGCGAGGAACTAACGGTCGTCGATGTAGCGGTAGGGTCGATTCTGGCTTATATACCCATGATGCTGAAGCTCGACCTGAACGAATATCCAGCAGTTGTTACCTATATCCAGCGACTCTCGGAACGTCCTGCCTTTCAGAAAGCAATGGGATCGCAGGGTTAAACAAGTTTTAGGAAGCGGCCTTGTGCCTACCCTGAATCATAAAAGGGCACCCATGTGGGTGCCCTTTCAATTTTTTTGCAGTTCAGGTTTAGCGGAAACCCACAGATGCTTGCCAAACGAAAGCCAACAACAAGAAGAACACGGGGATGATCGGGAGAACGTCTACCAGGGGGTCAAAGAAGGAGTAAGCTTCCGGCAGTTTTGCCAACAGCAGTGCTGCTTCCATATTTAAAATCCACCTTTCCAACACAGTTTTAAGAATTGACAAGTATCTTAACATGACTCGGCTGTTAGCTGGACGCGATTTCAGCCTACATGGAAAATTTACTTTTACTAAACGGTGGCGATCGCTCTTGACGATCCTCGACCGCTAAAATTCCCCAAAATTGCGATCGCTATCTCTAAAAAAGCCAACTCGATCAGAAAGACGCTTACGCTCATGCTTAAAGTTTCTTAATTTTTAATTATTCTGTTGGAGTGTCTAGCCAGTGACCAAATTCCGTGACAAAGCGATCGCCTAAAATTGCTTCCCGGATTCGTTGGGTAAACCGAATCAATTCAGTAATGTTGTGAATTGAGAGTAAGGTGTAACCGAGGATTTCTCGCGTTCGCACTAAATGACACAAGTAAGCGCGACTGAAGTTCTGGCAGGTGTAGCAAGGACAACTCGCATCCAGGGAACTGAAATCTTCTCTGTACTGAGCGTTTTTCAAATTCCAGCGTTCTCCCTGTACCATCACAGTACCGTGACGCGCCCAGCGAGTGGGTATCACACAGTCAAATAAATCGATACCCGCAGCGATCGCTTGTGCCATTTCTCGATAAGTGCCGACACCCATCAGGTAACGAGGCTTTTCGGCGGGTAACACTGGCGCAGTCGCCCGCACAATCTGGTGAATCAGTTCCGCCGGTTCTCCCACGCTGACGCCGCCAATCGCGTATCCTGGCAAATTTAACTCCGCTAATGACTCAGCAGCCGCAACTCGCAAATCCAGGTAAACGCCACCTTGAACAATCCCAAACAAAGCTTGCTCATTCGGACGTTGGTTAGCATTTATACATCGTTCCAGCCACCGATAAGTCCGCTCTGTTGCCGCCATGACTTCTGAGCGCTCCGCTGGATAAGGCGGACACTCATCAAATGCCATAATGACATCTGCTCCCAGTTCGTTCTGAATTTGGATTGACCGCTCCGGCGTTAGATGAATCATCCGCCCATCGCGGGGAGAGCGAAAAGTTACACCCTCTTCAGTAATTTTCCGCAACTCGCTCAAGCTAAACACCTGGAAGCCGCCAGAATCTGTCAGCATCGGCTTCTTCCAGCCCATAAAGCGGTGCAGCCCACCTGCACCCGCCACAATTGCTTCTCCAGGTTGCAAGTGGAGGTGAAAGGTATTCGCCAAAACCATTTGGGCACCCGTTGCCTCCAGCTGATCGATTGTCACAGATTTGACAGTCGCCAGCGTCCCTACCGGCATAAACTTAGGTGTTTCTACTAAGCCATGTGGTGTCAAAAAAGTCCCGGCTCGTGCCTGCGTATGGCGACAACGCGCCTGACATTGAAACGAAAATCCCACTTACTTTAGCTGCGAGTCCTACTAACAATAGTCTTTAGTCTTTAGTTTTTAGATGATTAGTCGATTTTTATTGACTAATGACTGATGACTAACGACTTCCTAACTAAAGATTACTTAGAATAAGCAATCGTCGTCGTCAAGTTGGACATCCCACTTAGCAGACAGAACTTGTGTCACCATTGCCTCTAAAGCAGCGGCGTTAATGATCGGCGTGCTTTGCTCTTGGAGTGGGCTAGAAAGTGGTATCAAACGTAACTGACGATGATCTTGAATCAAGTCAAAATAAGATTCCTGTTCGCTCGACTGGTGCAGTTGCAGATAATCAAAACTATGGACGTTAAGATAGATTGCCTGGTTAGCAATCATCGTAGACCGCTGTGGTTCAGCAAATACGTCCAGTACGCATCCTTCGCCCTCGCTCTGAACTTTGCCATCGAGGGTGTGGATGTAGCGAACGCGACCTAGATCGGTCAACAGTCGTCGCATATCTTGTTTATTAACAATAATGCCGCTGTCAATAATACATGGAGCCGGTAAGTGGGGCGGAGATTGGTCATAAGTCATGGGAACAGCCTCTGGTTCAAACAAGCCCGATCTTGCCTGGTCGCTGCGTAGATGCAACAGAATAATGCGATATACACTACTTAGGGAAGTAGGTAGCTTTCATAACCTAATGGTATACGCGCTTTGGGCAAGAATCCGAATCCTTACGGCATACGCATTCGACGGTTATGGCGAACGCGAACACTCAGCAAAGCGCGAGGAGCCTAACGGCATACGCCTATGGCAATCGGAACTGCTACGAGACAATCTTAGCCCAACATTTCTCCCCTGTTCATACGCTAATCTGCTGAATTTGTTATCGAAAAGTCATTAAGTTTGTTTGTGGTGCAAATTTTCTCATTTTGGAAAGGATTTCTGGGTGCGATCGCGTTTTACACCTGTATTCCGATTCCATCTGGATGGACATTAGAATTTCGCGGCATTGCGCGTTGGGCACCTTTGGTGGGTTTATTTATTGGAGGGTTACTCGCTCTTCTGGATACTTGTTTTCAACTGCTGGGTGTCCCAATGCTGACTCGCTCTGCAATGGTCGTTGTTGCTTGGATTGCCCTCACCGGGGGTCTGCATCTGGATGGGGCTATGGATACAGCAGATGGACTGGCAGTGCAGGATTTTTCTTCGGACAAGCTACGCGAACGGCAGCGGCGTCTAAAGGTGATGGCAGATAGCGTCACGGGTGCGTTTGGGGCGATGGCAGCGATCGCGCTGCTGCTATTAAAAACATCTGCTTTGAGTGACTTAGAATCTTATCGGTGGCTGGCACTAATGGTATCGGCAGGATGGGGAAGGTGGGGACAAGTGGTAGCGATCGCTTGCTATCCTTACCTCAAAGCGGAGGGTAAAGGTGCCTTCCATAAAGAATCCATCCGGACGCCTCAAGACATCCTACTGGGATTGCTAGTGCTATTTGCCCTGATGGGATTACAGATCGTCCTATCGCCGACTCGGTGGCCCGCAGCGGTGGGAACAGCCGCCGCAGGATGCGCGATCTCGCTTTTAACCGGAGCCTGGTTTCACCGCCAGCTAGGCGGACATACGGGCGATACTTACGGAGCAGTTGTAGAGTGGACAGAAGCTTTGTTATTGTGCGCGATCGCTAGCCTCTACTCTCACTTTTCGGGCTAAGTTCTCTGTCGCAAGTTGCCAAGCCTTACATAGAAATTCCAATTTCAGCCAACGGCGTCAGAAAACTTGAATCCCAATTGAGGTTTTTTTCGATATTCCAAGTCGCCTTGTAAAAATGCCTGCCACTGCCTCAACTGCCCAAGCCACTGCAAATCATTTCGGCAAATTGGATGATTTAGCCTTAACGACATCCCTAATTGTCAAAGCGACATTCATCTATCAACGATGACATTTAATGAGTCACTGTACACTAGGGGTGGTTTGAAAGGCTACCTGACTTTGGCTCATAAGCCGAATCAGAAAATGTTTCAACGACCATCCCAACTAGGGGTGGTTTGAAAGTTATCTTAGATTCAAAACAGTTTCTCTACTTAAGTTTCAAAGACCATCCCAACTAGGGGTGGTTTGAAAGGCTAGCAAAGCATTTTTACTTGACGGGCTAGCCTTAGTTTCAAAGACCATCCTAACTAGGGGTGGTTTGAAAGAGATTTCTATAAACTTGATAGCTTTTCCAATTCAAGTTTCAACGACCATCCCAACTAAGGGTGGTTTGAAAGTACCATCAAATACCCACTTCCCACCGTTTAATTGTTTCAACGACCATCCCAACTAGGGGTGGTTTGAAAGACGGCAATTTCGCTTAGATACGTTTATCGATTAGAGTTTCAACGACCATCCCAACTAGGGGTGGTTTGAAAGGAGTCGTCGTAATCCGCACGTTCGCAGTCGAGGCGTTTCAACGACCATCACACCTAGGGGTGGGCTGAAAGGATGGTACAGTTGCGGGTTGGCAGCAGCAGCCAGAAGTTTCAACGACCATCCCACCTAGGAGTGGGTTGATAATTTTTAATGCAACCATTCCTCTTCCTACTCATGGTTTTAACAACTATACTTAACAAAACTTACAAGTGCTAGAGTGGATTGAAAGGAACGTCAGCTTCCCAATCTGGCATTTTTTTGTTCAGGTGTTTTTATGCATCAAGACGACACTAATTTGTCACTGCTACTTTAGCGACATTAATTTGTCACAACGACACACAATTAGTCACAACGACAGTAATCTGTCACTAATGACAATTAATTAGTCACTGTACAACTGTCTAGAAAAGCGGGTAATCGGACTCGAACCGACGACATTCACCTTGGGAAGGTGACGTTCTACCACTGAACTATACCCGCATTTTGAGGTTAACGATCAGCAGTCTACTGATGGTTAACTTTTATTATACGACCGATCGAGCGCCAGCATCCAGTAATTGGAAAACTGGCGCGATACATCTTAACGTTGAGTCGCGATTATGGAGCCTTGACTAGATAAGGTGAAGAAATCGCCTCAGCACGACCGGCATTCACCAGTGCCTGATAGACAAAAGCGGCGACTTCAGCCCTAGTGGCGTCACGGCTGGGATTGAGCTGAGTCAGCGTCGGATAATTCACCACCAGCTGTTTCTGAGTTGCGCCTGCGATCGCTGTGCTGGCCCAGCTAGGAATCTGGGTGGCATCGTTGTAAACAGACAGCACATTTGTATCCTCAGAGCGCAACTTCAAACCACTCGCTAAAGAAACTAAAACCTGCACTCTGGGAATGCGCTGTTCGGCTCTAAAAACTTGACCCGGATACCCAGACAAAAAGCCTCCCCGGTAAGCGCTTTGAATCGCTTGATAAGCCCAATAATTAGTTTTGACATCGACAAAATTAATCCCAGGCTGTATCTGTGCTGGTGAAAAAGCCTTGTTGATAATCGCGGCAAACTGAGCGCGGGTGACAGGTTCGTTGGGGCGGAAAGTCCCATCAGGGAAACCAGCAATTACATCTTTAGCAACTAAAGCTTCGATATAGGCTTGCGCCCAGTTCCCTTGAACATCGGCAAAACCACCGCTAGGTATCGACGTCGCCACAAAATCCACGCGCCCGGAAATCTTCTTAGAATCAATATCGTTGCCGACCGCGATGATAGTATTCGTGCGCGTTAGGTTGGCAACATCGAAACGAACATTGTTGCGAATCCGATTTTGCCCAGGATTCTCTTGAGTCCCTAAATTGGGCTGGGCATCTCCGCTTGCTACGACTCCATACCGCGTGTTTGCCTCAATAATGTTGTTACGCAGGACTGGGGCAGCGGAGTTGGAGGCGACGATTCCATCAACGTTTTGGACAATGCGGTTGTCTGCGAGCAAAGGCGATGCCGTCTCAGTTAGGACAATCCCATTCCCCGTCTCTTGAAACAGATTGTTGCGGACTTCTCCTTGCGCTGTCTTAGCGACTGAAATGCCATTCCCCTTATTTCTGGTAAAGATATTGCTTTCAATTTTGGGGGTAGCTGTCCCGGTGACGAAAACTCCTTCTCGGTCGTTGCTCGAAAAGGTGTTGTTGCTGACTGTTGCATTGGTAGATTCAATCCACAGTCCAGTTCCCCGACGATTTGGGTTGGTGATGGTCAATCCTCTGATTTCACTGTCTTTTTCTGCTCGTATTGCAATGTTCTGACCGGAAAAGGTAGGACTAACATAGCCGCCGCCGCCAATAATCGCTACAGTCTGCCCTTTGCTTTGCTCATCGCCGCGCAAAATGACGCCTTGTTTGACAAGGAGGGGGAAAACTTCACCCGTATCAGCCGTGTAGGAACCTGGAGCTAATTGTACGACTGTGCCAGAGCGGGCTTGCTGGAGGGCGTAGGTGATAGTGCGATAGGGTGTGTTTTCACTGGTGCCAGCACTGGCAGTATCGTTGCCCGTGGATTGGTTGACGTAGACAACGTTCGCGCTTGCAGGAAGTTGAGCTATCTGCGTTGATGGCGGGGTAAGGGCAGCCGCAGGAAGTGCCATGACCCCGCCAGACCAAAGTAACAAAGCGCTTAGCAGGGACGCCCGGACGGGTACGACACCAGCGAAACGTTTGGCGAAACGGATGCTAGAAGAATGGGAGAAACGATCGGGAAAACCCTGGGGTGTCATACGTTTGATGCTTTTGATGTGCATTATTAACTGTACGATTTAGTAACTTAGAGACTCACCAATTGGGATATTTTTTTACGCTGGAAGCTATACATACTTGGTGTATGCACTTGCGTCGCTAATATTAATATTCACAATTACGTTTGATGACAAGTTGCGAATATTATCAGTTCCCAACATGGCAACTTGCCCCTGCAAAGAAAATTCAGGCGATGTAAACCCTGAAATGCTCATAGGGCTGAGGTTTTATAAATTTAAGAGCGTTGGCTTAGGCTAATCCAGGCGAGAGGGATGATTCAAAAGCAGTTGTTACTTGAGCAGGAGGATGCAACCCATCGGCATCCAGTATCGTCAAAGTAGAGATAGCACAGTTGTGCTATCTCTAAGCTGTTTTCAGGTTCCTTATGCGCTCTCTACTGCTGCGATCGCTACCTTTCGTGTTCTCTTTAGCCGCCGCTACGGGTATTTTGTTTAGCCCCTCTCGTGCGGATGCTGCCAATACAGTCGTGCTGAAGTACCGCTTTCTAAGGGAATCGGTATCTGTTCCCGAACTCACAACTTTTGCTGAAACGGGTGAACTTTCGCCAGCGCTACGTGCTTATTTGGCTATGGCAGGAAGAAAACCTGAGGATTTGCGAAAAACCCTAACGCAAGAAGTTAAGGTGAATGCCCTCATTTTAGATCGGGTACTCAATAACCAGATTGGGGAATTAGTCTTGGGTCAAGTCAGTGACGTGGTTCATACTCCCGGAAATGGCGCAAACATTCAGTCTTTGCGAGGAGCTGTGATGAGTTCAGCGCTTCCAGACAATCAGATTACCTTGATTGAAATTTTAGAAAATTACCCAACCTCAGAAGTTCATGTGGAGGGCGATCGCCTTGCTGAGGTTTTTGGCAAACTCAAGCGATTGGGACAGGGATTGCCCAATCTAAGTGATTTAATCAGAATTGGTCAGTAGTGATGGGTCGTTAGTCATTCGTTCTTGGCTACCGAACGAATGACTAATGACTAATAAGCAAGAGTTTCTAGGGTTTCGCGCAGATACCGGCGAACCCGATAATCAAGGTTGAACTCCTGAAGGCGGTCGTTATCCAACGGGTGTTCTATCTCCCAGCGCTGAAACCCAGAACTGGATGCGATCGCTTGTTTGAGGCTTTCCCAGATTTTGGTATTGCCGGAGAATTGGCTGGTTGATGAAGCAGGAAACCTGATCATATGCACCTTAAATTAAGGGAACAAGGAGTTTTCAGCTATCAGCCTTCAGCAATTCTATTTTAGATTTTGATTTTAGATTATGGATTGACAACCCACTCTAAAATCTAATCTCTAAATCTAATCTTTAAAATTGACTGCCCGCTGATGACTATTTAACAAATTTCTATGTCTATTCTTAGGATAACGCAGTTAGGTTGGGGGGATTTGTGCTGTCAGTAACATCTCGCTAGTCAACCAGCCAAAACTTTTTGGGGTACGCCAGTTGCTGAAAGCTTTTCTACATAGACACCCATGTGCTGAAAAACCAAGAACCTTGAAGAAAAATCTCTTTTTTAGATTAGTCGGAGGACGCTGGGGCTTCTATTCCTGCATTTATTGGTTTTACAGAGTTGGGTGATATCGCAGATGTCTCGGAAATTTCCGAAGGTAAGATTTGATTGACCTGTAGTCCCGGAATTGTAAATTGTTGCGGAATTTCTTCTGCTGAACAGGGTTGCGTAGCAGAAAATGCTGCTTCATTAGTCAAAAGGACTCGCGCCACGCTCAGTGGTATCTGCAAGAACAAATTGCTTGCCAGAAATGCCAGTGCCGCTACTAGCAGTCCAGCAAACCGCCACTCCGGGGGAAGCGGTGTAACAGTTGCCGCTAGCGGCGCTGCCTGATAGATTAGCCACAATACCCACAGCATGAAACCAGCTGCTAGAACGGCTACTAATTGGTTTGTAGGTGACTTGAACTGTGACAACAGGCGTCGCTGGTTAAGCGTCAGTTGACTTGGCTTCAAGGCCACTGCCAGGATGCTAAAAATGTTAAAAGGACGGCTCAACTGCATCCACAGTATGGGTGCAATACCTATAGTGGCAACCAAAAAAAGTTCCAACCACACCGGCAACACGGGATCGCCAACTGCCAAACCCAGCCAGCATAGTTCCAACCAAATGGGAACTGTCGCCAGACCAGCAAGATGAATCCACAAGAACGGTTCCAACCAAAAAGAGCGCATATTACAAGTAGTAAAAAGGCAAAAAGCAAAATAAAAGGCAAAAGTCAGAAGAAAGGCAAAGGAGATTATTTCCTTTTTTCTTTCTTTTGACTTTTGCCTTTTGAGTTTTGCCTTAATTTGGCGAGAGAGTACGGCGCTTGCTTACCATTTGGTAAGCTTCGATAATGTCGCCTTCTACCCAGGCATTGAAACGATCGACTCCGATGCCGCATTCGTATCCAGCATTGACTTCCTTGGCATCTTCCTTCATCCGCTTGAGGGAATCTAAGACGCCATCATGAACTATCTGACTGTTGCGGCGTACCCGCACTCGGCAGTTACGAACCACTTTACCCGACAGCACATAGCAACCAGCGACGGAGCCACGACCGACTGGGAAGACAGCCCGGACTTCGACTTGACCCAGAGGCTCTTCCACCTGCTCCGGTTCTAGCAGACCTTCCATTGCGCCTTGAATATCATCTAACAGTTTGTAGATGATGTTGTATTCGCGCACATCGACTCCTGCTTGATCCGCTGCTTGCCGCGCACCACTGGCAAGGGTGGTATTAAATCCAACAATTACAGCGCCACTGGCAGCCGCTAAGTCAACGTCTGTCTCGGTGACTTCTCCAGGAGCCGCTAACAGCACCCGAACTTGTACCTCATTTTGTGGCAGCTGTCCGAGCGCGCCCAGAAGAGCTTCTACGGAACCTTGAACGTCTGCCTTCAGAATCAAGTTGAGTTCTTTGAGATCGCCTTCCTGCGCTTGAGCTGAGAGGGTATTCAAAGTGACTCGGCGGGATGCCATGACCTGTTGCAGGCGTGACTGGCGTTGCTCGTCGGCTCTGACACTTGCGATCGCGCGACCTTCTTTTTCGTTTGGATAGACTTCAAACTCATCGCCAGCCGCTGGGACATCGCTCAAGCCCAACACTTCCACCGCGAACGATGGTGCCGCTGCCGTTACCCGATCTCCCCGGTCGTCGATCATCGCCCGGACTTTGCCCAATACTGAGCCAACTACCAGGACATCACCAACTCGCAACGTACCATTTTGCACCAGCAAGGTAGCAACTGGGCCTCTCGACTTATCTAGATTGGCTTCAATTACCGTACCCTTAGCTGCGCGGTCTGGGTTTGCAGAGAGTTCTAAAACTTCGGCCTGGATCAAAATCATTTCCAGCAGGGTATCCAAGTTTTCCCCTTTGATGGCGCTCACGGGAACCATGATGGTATCGCCGCCCCATTCTTCGGGTTGCAGACCGTACTGGGTCAACTCTTGCTTCACGCGGTCTTGCTGGGCATCCGGTTTATCAACTTTGTTGATCGCCACAACAATTGGCACCTCAGCGGCTTTCGCGTGGCTAATTGCTTCAATTGTCTGAGGTTGGACGCCATCATCGGCGGCAACTACCAGAATAGCGATGTCGGTGACTCGCGTTCCCCTCGCCCGCATTGCTGTAAAGGCTTCGTGACCGGGAGTGTCCAGGAACACAACTTGCTGAGTTTTTCCTTCATATTCCACATCCACATGGTAGGCACCAATGTGCTGAGTAATTCCCCCAGCTTCTCCCTGCGCTACCTTGGTTTTGCGGATGGAATCGAGCAGAGTTGTTTTCCCGTGGTCTACGTGACCCATAATCGTCACCACTGGCGGACGGCGTTGCAGGTGATCGAGGTCTTCCTCTGTCACCATCTCCGTTACTTTTGTCGCCGCAGCTTGTTCTTCTTGCGTCTCCACTTCTACGCCCAGTTCTTTCGCCACCATTGTGATGGTTGGGATATCTAGGGTTTGGGTGATATTGATCGCAAAGCCTTTAAAGAACAGAGTTTTGATAATCTCTGTTTCCTGAACTGCTAAGGCCGTAGCCAGTTCTTGAACGGTCATACTGCCCGTTAACACCAGATTTTCCGGACGTTCTGCTTTAGCAGCAGGTTCGCGACGGCGATCGCGATCGTTGCTTTGCCCTTCGCCGCGCTGCATTTGAGGCTTCCGCTTCTCTCTTTCCGCTGCCACCACGACTGGGCTGGCTGGACGAGCTTTCTGCTGCTTGGGAGGACGAGCTACAGATAGACTCACCTGTAATGCTGCTGGCAATTCCTCTAAATCCGTGTCAAAGTCTTCGTCGTCATCAATGAGGGGTTGAACCCGACGCTTGGCTTTAGCACCTGCCTTGCCTGCTTTATCTGGGTTTTCTTCTTCCTCATCTTCCCACTCAGGTTTTCGCTTATTGGGACCAACGAGACGGGGGGGATTCGGTTTTCTTGCCTCTTCTCCCAGAGTATCGGGCGTTCCCAAACCTTCATCATTTTCGTCCCGTAGTAGCTTCGAGCGACTGGAACCCGGTTCTAGTTGCGTGTCACCAGCACCGCCTGGGCGTCTACCAACGGGCATGGATGGTCGCACCGGCCTTTGGGGGGGCGAGTGCAGTTCTGGAACTCGGGGTGGAGCTGGGGGGGCAGGTCGCTCCGTTCTGACGGGGGCAGGAGGAGCCGAGGCGTTAGTTCTTTCGGGTGCCCCGCTCGCTGGTCCTACTCTTTGGGGCGCGCTGACGGGAGAGCTAATAGGTGTTTCTACCTTGGCACGTTTTAATACAGGCCGCTCCACATTACTTGGCCCAGGACGCTCCCCTGCTTGTCGCATGGGAGGTTCAACCAGATGGGGAGCTGGTTCAACAGCTTTCGGAGCTGGAATAGGAGGAGCCTCTACTGGGTCTACCTGTAGTTTTTCTGCTTCTACTACTTCTACTACAGGAGGATTATCCCGCTGGCTAGGACGCACTGGTTTATTCAGACTTGTCGGCTTCATGGGTGATGGCGTCTGCTGTCTTACTGGTGGTTGGGGAGGAATCGCAACCTGTTCTCCCGGCTGTTGTGGTGCGTTAGAACCAGACCCAGATTTATGCTGACGAATCTCCAGAATTTGCGGCTTGTTTTCTAGCCGGGGTCGCACCGATTGAGCGGCTGGCGATGCTGTTTTACGTTGATCCATTGGAGCCCGCGCACGTGAAGCTGGTCGGGCTGCTGCTTGTTTTTCTGCCGCCGAGCGAATACTCTCCGCCTCCGATTCAGTTATTGTGCTGCTGTGGCTCTTGACTGCAATATTGAGCCGCTCACAAATTCCTAGAATATCCTTATTCTCCAAATCCAATTCCCGCGATAACTCGTAAATTCTTACTTTGCCGTTGTTCATCCAGTCTTTCCCCTCGAATCCTACCAGTTTTTACACCATAACCATCTGCTTGAACGACAACTTGTTGATCATTTGCTTACTGCCTAATGGGTGTGAAGCTTTAACTTGCTGCCTATACTTCTACTAATGATATCCAAGCTACTTATGGGAAGTCTGTTTATCACCAAGTAAATTCCCTATCCCTAAGGATAGTGAAACACTTCTATTTCTAATTTTGCACAAATCTTTACAATTTGGGGCACGTCGCTTTTTTTGGGCTTCTTTCCTACAATATCTCATTCGGACGGCTGTTTTAGGTCTGATGCGGATGGGAGGCAACGTTCTTGAGGGCTGGATTCGCTTCTTGACAAGGAGCGATCGCAGCCTTCAAGTTTAGTAGCTAGGCGCTGCCACAGGGTTTGGTACAGTGCTTCTGGAACAGGTACTTTGAGCACTCTGCCCAGCCTATTTTTTTTTTGAGCTGCTACCAGACAACTTTCTTGGGGACAAAGATAGGCAGATCGCCCCATCCCCCGATCTAATTGTAACTGCTGGGACGGATAGACTCTGACAATTCGCCAAAACGCCGATTTTGGCGCGACTTGGCGGCAACTCACACAACGGCGGTAGTTTGGTTCCATCTCAAGCAATGGGGAGTGTAGATTTTGGATTGAAGATTTAATCTCAAATCTAAACTTCCGTGGTTTCTACCTCATCTACCTCTACATCATCAAAATCATCACTGTCCTGCTGCCAGCTAGGAACGGCTGCGGATCTTTCCAGTTCTTCGAGTTCATCGTCTGCATCGTCATACTCAGCTTCCTCCTGGGCTTGCCGAGCGGCTGCGATCGCTGCCATGTTCCGAGATTCCGCTTCGTAATCGTACTTGGCAATATCTTTAATATCAATTTTCCAACCAGTCAGACGGGCTGCTAGACGGACATTCTGACCTTCTTTACCAATCGCCAAACTTAGTTGATCCTCCGCCACCAAAACATGAGCCTGACGAGCATCTGGGTTAATCAGACGCACCTCATCCACTCGTGCGGGCGAGAGAGCATTGGAAATATAAGTAGATGGGTCGGGCGACCAACGAATTACATCAATTTTTTCGCCACGTAATTCATTCACTACCACTTGAATCCGCGATCCTCTGGCACCAATACAAGCTCCGACGGGGTCCACATCGCGCTCCAGGGTATCGACCGCGATTTTAGTTCGCGGGCCAACGTGACGAGACGGAGGATTTGCTTCCCGCGCCACTGCTACAATCCGCACCACCTCATCCTCAATCTCTGGGACTTCGTTGGCAAAGAGATAAACGACTAAACCTGCGGCAGCTCTAGACACTAGCAATTGTGGCCCCCGCGCTGGGCCTTCGCGTACTTTTTTGAGAAATACCTTGAAGGTTGCATTGGCACGGTAATTATCGTTGGGTAGCTGTTCCCGTTTCGGTAAGTCGGCTTCTACTTCTGGCTGACTAAACCCACTACTGACAGCTAAAATCACGGATTGCCGCTCAAATCTCAGTACCCGCGCCTGCAAAACGGTTCCTTCCAGTTCTTGGAACTCTTCTGCGACGAGTTTGCGCTGCTGATCTCGCAGTTTTTGCGATAGCACTTGCTTGGTCTGAATTGCTGCCATGCGACCGAACTCAGTTTGATCGGGGGTTACATCTAAAACCACCGTGTCGCCAATCGCTGCTTCAGGCGCGACTTTCTGCACTTCTTCTAGACCAATTTCATGATCGCCACTACTCACCTTTTCAACGATGGTCTTGGTCGCCAAAACGCGGAAGCCTTCTTCTCCTTCTTGTTCTAGGTCGAGTTCGACTTCAAAGTTTTGAAAGTACTCTTCATCAAAATGATGCTTGTCGAGGTTCTGGGTACGACGATATCGCTCGTATCCTTTCAATAAAGCTTCTCGTAGGGCTGCTTGTACGGCACTTTTGGGTAAATTGCGCTCTACACTAATTTTATCGATTAGCTCTTTAAGTCCGCGTAGACTAACCATTGACATAAAAAAACCTCGCTAATTGCTATTGGTAATTGGTAACTGGTAATTGGTAATCGGTCAGTGGTCAAGAGGCAACTTCCTTGCGAACCACTGAGGACTAACTACTAAGCTGACAGCTCAATTACCGTTTTTCATCCAGCTGCACTCGGCTGACCATTTGGCGGGGAATGGCGATCGCTCGACCTTTCTGGTTGAGGTAAACACCCTCTTCATCCCGACGAATCAGTTGCCCTGTCCACTCTTGCTGACCTTCGTAGGGTTCGGATGTGGTGACAATTACGGGAAATCCCTTGAAGGAGATGAATTCCCGATCTGTCGTCAACTGACGCGAAATACCGGGACTAGAAATTTCCAGGACATAGGCATCAGGAATGAAATCCGCTGCATCCAAAGCAGCCTCCAATGCCCGACTCATTCGTTCGCAGTCATCCAGCCCTGTGTCAGCGTTGCAATTCCGGATGTCCACGCGTAGCACGGGTGGGCGTTGGTTGGTGTGAAAAACCGCCCCGACTACTTCCAAGTCCAAGGCTTCTGCCACTGGCGCTGCTAAATCAATAATTTGTGGAATCAGGGGATGAGTCATTGGAAAACTCCAATAAAAAAAGTGGGTGCTGCCCCACTTCCTGCGAACACTATATTCCAAGAAGTCTCTGGACGAATCCTGATGGATTCGCCTTCCTAACTTTGAGTTTAACTCAAGCGGTATGCCAGTGGCGAGTCGTCAACCGAGCGCTGAGGGAAGATAAGAAAAAAGAGATAGGCACCGATGCTCGGTGCCTGAAGGGCTAGGAAAATTGGACTGAGGATTATTAACGTAGGCGCGTGCAAGCGCGGGATGAAGACTCTGTAGAAGAACAATTTTTCTTCTGGGTGGCGGCGCGATCGCGATCGGAAACTCTCTAGAAACATCTATGAAAGAATGCTAGAAATTGAGATTGGTAGAGAATGTCTGAAAAATTGGTTATGACACTCCTTATCTATCGGGAATTTGGCGTTTTTGCGACAATCTATCAAAATTTGTGGCAGGTAGTTTACTAAATAAATAATCCTTCCCAGATGCCAATACTACTGTTCAAACATCTTCGTATTCAAGCTCAACAGTCTCGGTCTTCTCCTAGCACAAGCCAAGACTAAATTTGAATCCTAAATAAGGAGTTCAAGTTAGAGATGGATATCAGCAATTGACATACAAATTCAAATTATTGCTTGACAATCTGACGGATCGCCCGTGTTTCTTCTAACACTTGCTCCAAATCTTGCTCGGACAAGCGTTGGACGTAGTTGAGTTTCATTTCCTCCAACATATCGAAAAGTAAAGATTGAATTTTCTGAGCAGTCTGCTGTCTTTGCACCTCCGATCCTAAGGCTTCAGTGAAGTGTTCTATCAGATGTTTGGAAAGTTCTGCGCCAACCGGATCGTCTTCCAGAGAGGCGGTGAGGGTGTTGTAGGCTGCAAGTGAGATTTCTTTGACCAATTTTTCAGTTATCTGTGTGGGGATAGTACCCACTCCAGGTACTTGCTGGACTCCCCGATAGAGGGGAGATTGGCTGAGAATTTTTTCAATGTTGTGCTGTAGAATTGCCTCTAAATCTGGCTGAATTTTTGGTAACACTTGATTGACAGTTACTTTCATCAATAAGGTAGCGATCGCTTCCACTTCATTTACATTGTTGATGTCAACATAAGGACGAGCCTCCCGTCCTGATAACCACCGAGTCAGTTCTCCGCCGCGAATCGACCCTTGTAGCTGGTTGATTACCCGGATCACAATGACTTCTGCCAATTCTTCTGCAAAGTTTGCCGCAAATCCTCGGTTAATTTGTACCCGTATTGATTCTAAGTTTAATAATTGTGCTTGGTGTAGGCGCATGAAAACTGAAATGACGCGCAGCCACCGCCAAAAAGGTAGCAGCAAGAAAATATCATACCAGCGCCACATCATTGCTTCGAGCCAAGTGAGACTATGGTGACGTCGGTGGATATAGTAGGTACGAAGCAGAAACTCAATGCCAAAGGGAATGATAAACCAGAGATCGATTTTCCAGAAGTAGTCAACGAAATTACCTGTTTCCCCAACTGGGCGAAAATAATTTCTTGCCATCAAAGGCTGAATTTCTTGGTTATAAAAGGTAATTTCTTTTTCCACGCCAGCTTGGGATAAATAAGGCAGACTCCAAAAGGTGCTAAAAGATTGTTTGGCAGAGTCGTTGCCAACGCGCTGACGCATCCGATTTTTGATTTTTTCCAGAGTCCCTGTCTTATTCGCCTCTGCAAACGGGTTTGTCTCAATCATTTCCACACTTTGTTGGCGCAGTTCCTCCAGTAAAGTTGCCACCTCTGGCGACTGCAATCCTTCTGTCTGTTGCAGCTGTGCTTTGAGTTTTTCTACTGTCTCTAGGTACTGCTGTGTTTCTCGATGGGGTTCAATGCCTTTGATGGGGTCATAGATTCGGGTAATGCTGCGAAATTCCCGCAGGTAGAAATCGCGCAGCGGAATGTAAGTTAAGTCGAACAGCACTAAGCCCAAGTTAGCCACTGCCAAAAGTGCCATCACACGTTCAAACCACAAGTTCCGGCGGGATTGGGGAGTCTTTGCCAATTTTTGAGGTGACATGGAAAGGAAGATGAGGTAATTGGTAATCGGGAATCGGTAATGGAAAAAAAGGGAATGGCGAAAAAGCTGCTACCTACTACCTAGCTAGCATCCATTACAATTTTCAATTACCAATTATCAGCTTGACAGACCCTCTGAAGCTTCAGTCATATTTGATACCACTAATTGTTCACCAATTGCTGATGTTGCCTTCAAAATAGAAGGATTCTATTGGATATCAGCACGCTGAAAGGTCGAACCCGGTAGCGCACGCGACGCGATCGCAATTAGCTGTTATGGCGATCGCTTGCGAAAAATAAACGGTAGAATGCTCAATTCAGCTTAAACTGTAACTGTTCAAATCGCTATCGCGCTTAATCAGTGAGTGAGTGAGGAGATTGAGCTATGTGGAATAGGTTTGGAATGCCTTTAGCTGCGGTGATAACCATAACCGCCAGCTTAGTTAGTTATCAAGTAGCTATAGCCGAACGCAGCCGCGATTACACGCCAAGGGAATTTCGTTCCTTGTTGCGCGGCTTTGGGTATAACGTCACGATTGGAGATACTCTGACGGATGAAGCCACGATAAGGGCTATCCGCGAGTTTCAGCAGGGATATAAGCTAACACCTGTTGATGCTACAGCGGGGCCGAAGACACAGGATTATGCCGCAAATATCGTTAGAATTCTTCAGGCAAACTTGAATCTTGTCGTTAAGCCAAATCCGCCCCTTCCCCGTAACCAGTTTTATGGTCCGCGCACTGAAGATGCTATCAGGCAGTTTCAGAGACAATTTAATTTGCCGGTAACTGGCATTGCTACGTTACCAGTTCGTCAGAGACTCGACCAAGAAGCAAGAAGAATCCTCGGATTTGAACAGCAATCGCCAGCGCCAGCGACAACACCAACACCCCAATCAGCGCCAGAACCAACACTAGCGCCATCGCCAACACCGAGTCCCGCGCCAACGCCCCGCGCCACCCCAACGCCGAGTCCGAGTCCATCGCCATCCCCAAGACCAAGTCCTAGTCCTAGCCCATCGCCAAGACCAACGCCGAGTCCAAGTCCATCCCCGGCTCCCAGCCCAAAACCATCGCCTTCAAGCTGATAAATCTTTAAGGTGCTGTGGGTCTAAATCGCATAGCGATCGCGCTGAGTTGGCAATGGATAATCGGTCAGTAGTTAGGAGTCATTACTTGAAGGACTTATGACTACTGACTACTGACGATGATCGCAGCCTCAACTCCTGGGAAAATTCAATCTCAGGACAGCTTAAGACTTAGCATTCTCTGGGATGGGTCTGCCCTTAGGCGCTGGGGGTAAAACTGGGGGACGTTCGTAGGGCATGGGAATGTACTGCACGCTTGGACGTCCTCCTTGGGGCTGCGGATAGAAATCCATCAGGTTATAGATTGACATTGGCAGCCCTACCGTTATCGGCATACCAAGTTCTGTGGCTTCTTCGACCGTAATCGGATAGTCATGGGTGACGCGCCCTGTAGTGATAGCGTCCACAATCCGTTCGATGTTTTCGGGAGCAATTTTCGGTTGGGGAATATTGTCTTTCAAGAGGGTTCGGACAAAGCGCTGTACCTGATCCATCGCTTTGCGCGAGAGGTCTGCCATGATGATCGTGTTGTCGTCGATTTCGCTAATTGGCTTCTGTTCGATGACTTTGAGGACACTCGCCGCTGCCATATTTCCCAACTGGGGATCGACTGGCCCTAAGACAGCGTTGGCATCCATGACGATTTCATCAGATGCTAAAGCTAACATGGTGCCGCCGCTCATGGCGTAGTGGGGTACAAACACGGTGACTTTGGAAGGGTGGCGAATTAACGCTCGAGCAATCTGCTCGGTTGCTAGCACTAAACCACCTGGGGTATGCAAGATTAGATCGATGGGAACTTCGGGAGGTGTGAGGCGAATTGCCCGTAGCACCTGTTCTGAATCTTCAATGCTAATGTAGCGCGAGATGGGAATTCCTAAGAAACTAATCGATTCTTGCCGGTGAATTAGCAAAATCACTCGACTATTGCGCGATCGCTCGAAATTCCGCAAGGCTTGCACTCGCTGAAAAGCCAAGCGGCGTTGTTGGAAGGCGGGCAAGATCGAGCTGACAGCCAGAAATACCCAGAAGAGGTCAAAGAAACTAAAGCTCATTATTCCCTAGCAAGAACGCAGTATTCCCCCTTATTCTTCCAATATCTAGAAAATTGAAACTCTATCTGTAGAGCAAACTATTTCAAAGATGAAAATGGGGAGTCGATTGTTGGTCGCTTCCCCACTTTCCGGTTCCAGACGCGATACGATTGCGCCTGGAACCAGCTGCTTTTCTCGCTTAGTGGCGGGCGATGCCTTCTTGACGGGCGGCGGCTTGCACGGCACCGGCGACGGCATTGACAACGCGCGGGTCGAACACGGAGGGAATGATGTTTTCCCGGTCGAGGTCGGAGGGTTTGACTAAAGAAGCGATCGCGTAAGCGGCTTCTAGATACATCGTGGTGGTAATGGTCTCTGCACGACAATCGAGCGCCCCGCGAAAAACGCCAGGGAAGGCGAGGACATTGTTAATTTGATTCGGGTAGTCGCTGCGTCCGGTTGCCATGACCGCGACATCTTCTGTGACTAATTCCGGCTGAATTTCAGGAATAGGATTCGCCATTGCAAAGACAATCGGATCTTTTGCCATCGAACGCACCATTTCCGGCGTTACAACTCCAGGCGCACTGACGCCTAAGAAGACATCAGATTGTTGCATGGCATCTGCCAAGTTACCGCTGGCTTCGACAGCAAATTCTTGCTTTTCCGGGGTGAGGTCGGTGCGTTGGCTGGAGAGAATGCCTTTAGAATCGCACATCCAGATGGATTGGGCACCCGCTTTCTTGAGCAAACGAGCGATCGCAACCCCAGCAGCACCCGCCCCATTAATCACAATTCGGACATCCGCTAAGGATTTTTTCACTAATTTGAGGGCGTTAATCAATGCGGCAAGGCTAACAATTGCGGTGCCATGTTGATCGTCGTGAAACACAGGAATATCGAGTTCCTGCCGCAGTCGCGCTTCAATCTCAAAACAACGAGGGGCAGCAATATCTTCCAAGTTAACGCCGCCAAAGACTGGGGCAAGATTTTTTACCGTGCGGATAATTTCATCTGTATCTTGGGTATCCAGGCAAATCGGAAAGGCATCAATCCCGGCAAATTCTTTAAATAACATCGCTTTGCCTTCCATCACCGGCAACGATGCGGCTGCGCCCAAGTTGCCCAATCCTAGTACAGCACTGCCATCGGTAACAATCGCAACCGTGTTTTGTTTAATCGTGAGAGTGTGAACCTGTTCCGGGTCAGATGCGATCGCCATACAGATGCGACCGACGCCGGGAGTGTAAGCCATTGCTAAATCGGCTTGACTTTTCAGCGGAATCTTACTCTGCATCGCGATTTTGCCGCCGCGGTGCAAGTTAAAGGTGCAGTCGTAGACATCTATCACCTTGACATCTGGCAACCCTTTCACGGCTTGCACAATTTGTTCGGTGTGTTCGGTACTGGCGGCATCGACGGTGATTTCTCGCACCACGATATTGCGAGTCCGCTCGATTAAACTAATTTGACCGATGTTACCGCCGACACTAGCGATCGCGGTGGTGATGCTTGCTAACATCCCAGTGCGATTGGGAATCTGGAGGCGAATCGTTAAACTGAAGCTAGAGTTGGGTGTTAGGTTGACCATGCTGACTAAGGATTTTAGATTTAAGATGATAGATTTTGGATTGGGAATCTAAAATCCTTTCCTCCAAAATCCAAAATTGTTCGCTCCTAGCCTAAAGGAGCTGCAAGTTTCCAATTGTACCCAGTTACACTACCGGATTAGCTGCCGCGATAATGGCGAGTCTCTATACCGAAATTGAAATTAATGCTCCTAAGCAGGAAGTTTGGCAGGTTCTGTTGAAAAAAGAAAAGTGGTACAAGTGGAACACTTTTTTATTTGACCTCGATCCAACGGTGCCATTTAAGCAGGGGGAAGAAGTTTTACTCTCTGTGCGGCGCGTACCGGGTGAGGAGGAAACAGAGTTTCAGCCGTTGATTACTAGAGTGCAGTCTGGACTTTGCCTCGCTTGGGTTTCCTCGATTCCTGGCTTTAAGAATGAGTATGTCTTTGAGTTGCAAGAGATTGGTATTGGACGGACTAAATACTTCCACCGCAACACGTTCTCAGGGGTGCTGACTCGTGTATTTATGCCCTTCATTCGGGATGATGAGCAGCAAGGCATCAAGCGGATGGCGCGGGAGTTGAAGCGTTATGTGGAACGGATGTAAATTCTGGGAACACCTTGCCTTGGCAATTAAAAATTGCAGCTATATAAACTCAGTCCTCCGTCACGGACTGATGAAATTAAAACCCGCGCACCATCCGGGTTTTGTCTATATAGCCGTAGCTTCTACTCGCTGGGGCAACTCGGTTACAAAAACTGTTACCAGCCCTTTTCTATAAGTTCCTGCCGAATAAGATTGTTTTAAGATAAGACTCCTTCAGAAGCCGTGGAACTCCAACTCCCACGGTTTTTTACTTTATATAAGGTGCGGACTTCTCGAAAGCAAAGAAGTAGGGCTAGATTAGGCAAGCAATTGTCTAGCTTGCTTGTGGAGCCGTCTACCCATGCACCCCGATCTGAAGTCACGTAGAGACGCCATTTATCGCGTTTGGCTATTGAACGGGCAAAAGTTGTAGTTGATAGCGATAAAGTGCGACGGGTCGATCGACAGCTTTGAAATAGTCTGGATCTTGAGGCGAGAGGTAAATTGCTGTTACTTGATCGGCTTCGATGGATGAGTGAATCCGGTGATAAGCAGTTGTGGTTTCCACTGTATTGAAATACGGCTGAGGGGTGCCGCGAAAGACTTGCTGAGACACTTCTGTGGCAATAAATCGATCTGGGGCGAGTGTTTCGGTGCCTCGACTCGTGACAATTGAGACTAGCTGGCGATCGCCTCGCAGTAAAGTCACCTGACGATTGGGAGAATTGGGATCGACTTTGACCGAGAGGATCGCGCGATCGCCTAAATATGCCTTCCCGATACTCAACCCATTAAACGCCCGATCTGCCACTACCAGATGATTTTTGCCTTTTGTAGAGACAGCTATCGCGTCTTGATTTTTGAATCGCACTGGGAAACTAACAGGCTGATTCAGCTGGCGACGATTGCTTTCAAACCCTGGCGTCACAATTTCTGGCGCTAAGGGTGCCACTAAATCCACTAATGTACTGGTGACGTTCCAAGTACCTTCCATCCAGTCAGGATAAACTAGGTCACCCTTCGCGGCGCTGACGAGTGGTTTACTGTCCCAGTGAGGAAACTGCGCCAAACGGTCAGCTAAAACCCCCGCCTGCGCTTCCCCTCCCCATAGCAGCAACCCCAAAATTAGGAAACAACTCCAAAAGACTCGTTGCATCACGGTAAACGTGGGTTTGTTTGTAGGTTTAGATAGCTTTTAAACACAGAAATATTCTCAATTTACCGGGTTTTCAAGCATGTTTACTACACCGAATCAACGGGTACTGGTTCCCAAACTTCTCCATATTTCTCCTGAAGAGACTGCCATGCTTCTACTTGTCCTGGTTCGTATTCTCCTGGTTTTCCCCACTGGAGAAATGCGCTCAAGGCGGGTTCATTTTTTTCATCCAAAAAGCGAATAGCATAGGTAGTAAAGTTACCGCGTTTTGATTCGCCTGTCTCAAATTTTACCTGCTTGATAGCATCCATATTCAGATGAAACTCGAATATGTCGGCGTGCATATTAGCGTACTTACCTTTAGGTAATTCTGCATAAAACACCTTTTTCAGCGGACTGCGTACTTCCAAAACAGCAGCACTGCTGGTCACAATCAGACGCAGTGTTCCTAAATTTTCGCAGGATTCTAAAAATTCTTTCAGATTAGCTTTCATGGTAAATTTGAATGTTGAAAAAGTAAATCTTTGCTAACATTAATGTGACATTAGGATGACTAATTTTCTAATTAATTCTAGGGCGTGTCATCAATTCAACCAGATGACCGTAGCAGCGAGGTGAATCGCACCGAGAAAGTTAACCGCACGCTTGTCGTAGCGCGTTGCAATCGCTCGATACTGCTTGAGT